>JAIXOJ010000142.1 GCA_027486835.1 Chitinophagaceae bacterium | reverse complement strand
TTTATCCGTATCGTTGAGTTTTTCAAATGCCATACCAAAATAACGGAGCAACTACCTCGAAAATTGTATTCCCAAGAAATTTTTCTGAAATTTTCGCAAACCATTTTACTTTGAGTATATACGCTCCATTTATATTTGCAGTTAAGCCAATTATACAATAGGAGTCAAGGGTATCTGTAAAAGCAGACCAATTTGTAGAGAGTTCTTTTTCTCCTCTATCATACTTAATAGTGAAATGACCTGGTTGAGGAAATCTGCCCTCCTCTAATTGAGTGAGTGGAACTTGACGATATAGTTCATCATGATCAGGAATTGACAAGGGTACACCAAATTGGCTTTCTTTTATTTCAAGTATTTCATCCATATTGCTAAAGATTCTGAAAATTCACTAATAGGGAAACTGCCTTTAAACTGTGTTTTGTCGTTGTATCTGTCGCCATAGTAATAAGCGACATATTCATTGTCCGCTTTGTCCTTTCTTATATTAATTAGAAGCTGAGCGTTTGGGGTTGCCCAATCTAAATCGATTGAACCATCTGGGCAGGGATTAATTTCAGGCAACTGGATTTCTATACCATGAGCGAAATATATTTCAAGAAGGTATTGTTTTACAAAACTTGTAGCACTCTCAAAGATTTCTTTTTCAATAGGTAATGCGCCATCGTCATCCCAATTAATTGGCAGATTAAGCATTTTATTAGCATTAATTATCAAAGCATCCATACGATTAATGAATTTTTGGTTTTCTGTAGGAGTAGTAGCAAAAGGATTAATCGGGGGCTTTAATAAATAAATTGGTAACCTTCCGCCTGTAGTTAATGGTTGCAAATGCATTCTCCTTCTTGAAGTATTGCTATCATTTAAATATTGATTGGGAGTAAGTTCTGTATTTAACATGCGATATTGATTTCTAGTTACTTTAATTATTCTTATTGATAGATGACCATCTGGGGTAATTAGTTGTGCATGTTCAATGGCATTGTGTTGAAAAGCTAACGGGTGTAAATATCTACTGTCTCTTTTTCTTGCAGCTTTAAAAGCGGGAATTCTATTATTATTCTTTGATTTGTTAATTCTAAAACTATATGCCATGTTCCTATTTTTTAATGAAGGGATAAGGTTGCAAGTATTCTAAAATAGAAAATAATCTCGAACACTACTTAAGTTAATGTTTACTACATTTTTGTACGAAGACTTAGAAAATGCGTTACTAATTTTTAAAGATGTCAAAAGTAGTCACGAAATAATTTCGTTTTAGTTTATCTAATTCTCTAAGAAGCACTAACTTCTAATAGTTGCGGCAATACTAAAGCAATCACAACGGGTGCATGGAAGTTCTTAGCCTCCTTTGTCATTTTTTATAGGTTACTACATCCTATAAAAATTGAAAGGAATCATCACAGCGAAAATTTTTATGCTCCCCCCTAGAAAGTACCACTATCACCATGTCAAATAAAAAAAGGGTTGCCACAAATGGTTGGCAACCCTTTTTTATAAGCAGTAATTCGAAACTTATATAACCTAAATTATCCTAACCAATGAGGCGCAGTACCTTCTATTGAGCGATTACTGCACTTCAATAGTTGTACTATATACTTGGTCCTTTTGTGCTTCATTGCGAACTTGTAAAAGATACACCCCTGCTGCAAGTTTACCCTCTGTAGTGATGGTTTGCGCTGCATTGGTGCCGCTATGGTGAATGATGGATGATTGCACTTGCCCCCCTTCGCTATTGTAAAGCTGTACAACATACCTACCAGCCGCGAGGGATGTACCTAAACGAACCGTTAGCGTTTTACCAATGAGTGGATTGGGATACACTTGCAGCAAAGCAGTATTGATTGCAGCATTAGTAGCCACAGTTTTGGTAGCAGCTTTAAACACCATAATAAATCGGTGAGCATAGGTAGCAGGGTTAGCTGCATCTGCTTCAAAGTTGATTTGATTTTCTCCCGCTTTCAAGGTAGTGGTGGTTTTGGTAAAGGCATCTACCAAATGAGCTGTTAGCCCATCCTCCTGATTAGTGGGTGCTTGAATATGTAAAGCATAAGCGTTACTGGTTAATTTTTGGAGGCTTAGCGGCAATTGATCGCCTGCTTTTGCGGTTGAGCGACCTTCGATGCTCAATAATTGACCCATGTTCATCAAAGCCAGATTTTCGCCAGTATTGGTCATCTTGGCGGCATCTTCATCACCTATCTCATTACTGAAATGAGGATCAAAAACTACCACAGATGCATCCATCTTTTTCCATTCTGTAGCAGATTGTTTTAGCAAATGGATAGAGAAAATGTTGCTAGAAGAGGTTGTTCCAAAAACTGATGTTTTGGTCGTGGCCAGTGCTTTATCAGCCTCTGTAATGGTAAGGGTGGGGGAGGTGCTGGCATTGTTTTGTACAAATATGGCTTGTCCAGCTTGAATATAACGAGCGTTTGTAGCTAAATTACTCGCTACATTGGTCAAAGCGTTGTAGGCCACATATGCACCAGCAGATCCAATAGTTGGGTCGAGGTAATAGTAAGACGGGCGTAGATTTACGGCACGTCCATTATCGTAAATATTTTTCCAATCTACCGGAGCTACATATGGGTTGGCAATAAAGCTATAGCTAGAGTCGGTACTACCGTTTAAGCCAAAACTGCTGCTGTTGTAGGTGGCTCCTGAAACCGTATTGGTTACCCCAGTTGTACTAAAGACTACATTGCCCGTAACCAATTTTCCAGTAGCTCTTAATGCCGTGGCATTGTACATCAATAACCAGCCGTTTGTACCCACTGATGAAATAGGGGAGGTGTACAAATTGAACGTTCTATCACCACGAACCAACAAGCGATAGCCAGCATAAGGATTCAAGCTGGTTGTTTTGGTATTGGTGATGGCATTCCAAGCCCCATTGGTATAACTGTACGCAGATTTTACGCTATTGATGGTTTGGTCCAGGCCTGTAGTGGCATCTACTCCATGCGCATTTGTGGCAGTGGTAGTACCAGTAATGAACAAACCATAGCCTGCATTGGCGTAGCTACCACTTTCTTGCCAGTTATTATAGATAGATCCCGCATCAAATACTTGCGGTGCAAGATCGCGCCAAGCTCGGTAGCCTTTGGGGATATAACGTTCAACCGTTACCTTACCATTTACAGTACCTCCTACTTGACCAACAATGGCGGAGTTGGCAATCGAAGTAGATTTCAAAGTGAGAAAATCGCCTGTGTTGAGCGTGCCATTGGTGGGCAAAAGCGTATTATACACATTGAGCGGATTGCCTAGGGTAGCCGAACCTGCGGTTAGGTTTAGACTGCCTAAGTTATTATAGCTAGGATGAAAATTGAGCGTACCAACTGTTCCGTTGACAACCAAGGTAGAAGCAGCAGTTCCCTTAAAACTACCCGCACCAGACACCGAACCCCAAAGGTTGAGCGAATGGCCATTCAATGCAATGTTGCCGTTGAGGGTTAATGTTCCCACAGCGGCATTGGACGATAATACTGGTTGGTTGGTAACCACTGAGGGAATACTCACACTGGTACTACTATTGGGCACGGCATTGTTGCTCCAATTAGCCGCAGTGCTCCAATTGGTAGAAACAGCGCCCGTCCATGAAGCCAAAATAGCGGCTGCGAGGGTCATTTCCTTAAGCTGTACATTACTCAAGCCAACTGTTTGAACATAATTGGTAGTGGTGTTTCTGGTATTATCGCCATAGGCATTCCAAGCTGTACCATTATACACATTGAGGGTGAGCGCCGATTCTGCAATGCTATTGAGTTCAGCATCGCTATAGTTCAAATTGAGGTTACCAGTAAACGCATTGCTGGTATTGCTCCATTGATAAACCCTTTTTACATAAGAAAAAGAGGGTGAACTAATGGTGGCAATGCTGCGCGAAAGGGTATTGTTGGTAATGACGAAATCGGCGGAGGGAGTCAAATCTAGACCATCTGCACTCAAAACAGTACCTGCCTTGACGCTAAAATCGGTACCAGTAGCTACGGTAAAAACCTGTGCCCGCACTGTTTGCACATAGCAACTAAGCCATGCGAAAACGAGGTAAAAGATGCCTTTTTTCATGCAATTGATTTTTAGAGTGAGGGGATTATTTCTTGTTAATCAATTGATTTACCAAAGCTTTCAAATCATCTATTTGTTTTTGTTGGGCAGCAATTTGGGCTTGCTGTTCTTGAATGGCTTTGGTCAAAACTGGAATCAAAGCCGTGTAGTTTACAGAAAGTAATTTGTCTTTGTCGGTGTCTTCGTGCACCATGGTAGGAATTACTTTTTGAAGCTCTTGGGCGATAAACCCATTTTCCTTGATGGTATAATCTGTAGCAGCAAGAGCGGTTTTCTTTTCATAGCTCACGGGTCTAAGTTGCATCAACAATGCTAAGCTATTGGTCAAGGGAAGGATATTTCTTTTCAGGCGTGCATCCGACGAGGTCGAGAAGGCAGGACCATAAAATGTGCCGCTTGATTTCACGGAACTAACACTTCCGTTGCCTAGTTGAATAGTATTGCTAGTGGTTACTTGAGCAGAACTTCCAATGGCAGTGGCATTGCTAAGGTTATTACTAGTCACATCAGCATTGAAACCTAGAGCCGTATTGTTGCTGCCGGTAGTATTAGATTGCAAAGCCCCAGAACCAAAGGCAGAATTGGAACTACCAGTGGTATTGCCTCCTAATGAATACCTGCCCACAGCCGTAACATCTATAGAAGTGGTGGTATTAATTAAGGAAGAAACACCAATTGCTACGTTATTATAGTTTGAAGCATTCTTCAATGCCTCTGACCCAATTGCCACACTGCTATAAGCATTAGCATTTTGAAGAGCATTGTAGCCTAACACTGCATTAGAGTTATTTCCATTACCCGTTCCTATTGTAACTAGAGCTCCACCGTAATTAGTATAGAAGTTTTTTGCGTTACTTGTAATTGTTCCGTATGTATTTACATTGGTTAAACTAGTGTTTCCTAATTGAATTGTATTGCTTGCGGTAACTTGAGCATCGTTGCCTATTGCAGTGCTATTCGTATATCCATCAGCAGTTACTCTAGCATTATAACCAAGAAAAGTATTGTAACTACCAGTTGCATTATTGTTTCCGGAAAGATTACCAACACCTGTATTATAAGAACCAGTTGTGTTACTTCCTAATCCACCCACTGCATTATTGTAACTTCCTGTGCTGCTTTGCAATGTCCCAGCACCAATGGCATTATTGTAAGTACCAGTTGTGTTCTGAGAAAGCGAATAAGCACCAATAGAAGTATTGAAAGTGCCTGTGGAAACAGAAGTTGATGCTCCATAACCAACAGCAGTGTTATTATTTGCTGATACGTTTTTTAATGTTTGTGAACCAATGGCAGTATTATAATCTCCACCTGTAGTGTTAAGTGCCTGATAACCTAATGCCGTACTATTGGTTGAATTTGAAGCTCCAACTCCAACTCCAACACCATTAACAGATATATTAGCATTAAAAGTCTTTGCCCCAGCAAAAGTTTGCGCTGCTGTAGTAACCACACCACCAAAAGAAGCATTAGCTGGCTGCAAACTCAATAATCCCGAAGAAACACTCGCTCCATTGGCATTGGGTACACTACCAATCGTAGTAACACCCGTAACAGCAGAAGAAAGCGCATTGGTTACAAATGCAGTCGTAGCTATTTGTGTGGTATTGGTACCAGCGGTTGCTGTAGGTGCAGCGGGTGTGCCAGTTAAAGTAGGCGAAGCCAAAGGGGCATAGCTTGATGCAACAAAAGCAGTTGTAGCAATTTGTGTGGTATTAGTTCCAGCGGTTGCTGTTGGTGCAGTGGGTGTGCCAGTAAGTGAAGGAGATGTGTTCATCACAAAAGTGGTACCCGTACCTGTTTGTGATGCAATTGCTGTTGCATTACCTACACTTGTAATTGGGCCAGTTAGATTGGCATTGGTAGCATTAGCAGTAGTTACAAATGCAGTAGTAGCAATCTGTGTGTTATTCGTACCAGCAGTGGCAGTTGGTGCGGCGGGCGTACCTGTTAAGATTGGCGAAGCCAAAGGCGCATAAACAGTAGCATCTGAACTACCATCGGCTTTCAAGAATTGCGAAGAAGTTCCGCTTGTTTTCACAAACGAAGTTCCTGTTACAGTGCCAGACGATGTTAATGAATTGGTGGAAATGCCCCCAGAGAAGGTAGCAGCACCAGTATGGGAAGTGGTTGAATTAAAAGTAGCAGCACCAGTATGGGCGGTTGTGGAACTAAATGTTTTTGCTCCCGCAAATGTTTGTGTGCCATTGGTTACGATACCACCATTCGTAGCATCAGCAGGGGTGAGGTTCAAAACCCCAGAAGTGACTGTTGCTCCATTTGTATTGGAACTACCCGAAATAGCACCGACAGAAGTAATAGCACTGCTAGAAGTTAGGTAAGTATTGGCATCTACACTACCATCCGCTTTCAGGAACTGAGCCGATGTACCACCCGATTTGATGAAAGAACCACCTGTATAACTACCACTTGTGTTCACATTGGTGACGCTCGTGTTTCCTAATTGAATGGTATTGCTGGCATTCACATTGGCAGCATAACCTATTGCGGTTGCATTGGTGATGGTACCTCCGTTCGCGTTAGCGTTATAACCTAAAAAAGTACTATTGGTCATGGCACTAGAAATGCTACCTCTCGCACCAGCCCCTGAACCAACTGCGGTATTGTTAGCCCCTTGCTCTGCATGTAACGCAGCATTACCAATGGCGGTAATATCACTGCCTGTTGTTTGTGCATAATACATAGCTGCTGTGCCAATAGCCACATTATTGTTACCAGTAGTATTTTGAATCATCGCATCCTTACCAATAGCGATGTTGTTACTTCCCGTTGTATTAGCATTTAAAGCAGTACTACCCAATATTGTATTAGAAGAACCAGTTGTATTGCTAGAAAACCCACCAACCGATGTGTTATTAGATCCGCTACCCACGCCAACGCCCACTCTGCGTCCATTGATAGATACATCGCTATTGAAGGTTTTACTGCCAGCAAAAGATTGGGTTCCTGTTGTTACTACGCCGCCATTGCTAGCATCGGCAGGCGTAAGATTGAGTACACCAGAAGTAACCGTTGCACCGTTGGCATTAGAACTACCAGCAATTGCTCCCATCGACACACTACCGCCAGAACTAGTGCTGGTACTACCATCTGCCATTAAATATTGAGCAGATGTGCCCCCTGATTTGATAAAAGAAGCTCCCGTTACTGACCCGCTAAAAGTTTTTGCTCCAGAAAAAGTTTGTGTACCCGTTGTTACCAATCCTCCAAAAGATGCACTTGCGGGTTGCAGGGTTAAAACCCCAGCAGCAATGGAAGCACCGTTGGCATTGGCCGCACTACCGATGGTGGTTACTGAGGTTACCCCTGTTGATGCAGTCAAATAAGTATTGGCATCCACACTGCCATCTGCCTTTAAAAACTGTGATGATGTTCCGCCAGATTTGATAAGAGAAGCAGCCGTAACATTACCTGAAAATGTTTTTGCACCTGCAAAAGTTTGTGTTCCATTAGTAACCACACCTCCATTGGTTGCATCGGCAGGGGTAAGGGTCAATACACCTGATGAAACCGTGGCACCATTCGCATTGGAACTGCCTGAAATAGACCCGATAGAAGTTAATCCAGATGCACCTGTTGCACCAGTGGGTCCGGTTGCGCCTGTAGGCCCTGTAGCCCCAGTTGGGCCAGTAATATTTGCTACTACAGCATATACACCACTCGTATTTAGATATACATTACCATTGGTCGTGTTGAGATAATAATCGCCACTAGCACCCAGGCCATTGGATGGCGCAGCAGAACCACTTCTCCATACAGAACCGTTTGTACCGTTAGCGCCAGCAGCACCCGTAGCACCTGTTGCTCCCGTTGCACCTGTTGGTCCCTGTGTGCCAATAGACAGGAAAGACCAAGCCGAACCTGTATAATAATAAAGACCGTTCGTACCATCCGTTTGGTACACGATCAACCCAGCCGCAGGGCTGCTAATGGCGTTTCGTTGTGTACTCGTCAATCGGGGAGGTAAGAATCCTTTGGTAGTAGAGGTTACGTCTAGTTGTGCCGATGGATGCACATTGCTAGAAGAAATACCGATACCTACTTGGGCAGAAACGGAAACGGCAGTTAATAAGAAAACTGCTAAAAACCATAGTTCAATTCTTTTCATGGCGAGCTAATTGTTTAAAATGAGTGAAGGTGTTGAGTGTGTAAATAATTAGTTTGGTTGCGGCAGATGCATGTTTTAGAAAAGTTTCTTTTCCTTTTCCAACGTGTTGTATTTTAATTAGGCAATGACTTTGGGAGAAGGTCAAAATGGAGGTTATTGCTGTCAATTTGTTTGACCACAATTCCGTCTTGTAACAAGTATTTACCGAGTGTAATGGTTGTGCGATGTAGTTGCCCATTTTCTCTTTGGGAGGTATATAGCAAGGCAATATGGACACCAGCCAAAAGCTGATGCTTTGCCACTTTTTTGTTTGTTTTATGCTGTGTTGAACGAGGTTTTAACCAACAACTGATGGCCGTGAAAATACGGTCAATAAATGCTGGTTGGGTGTTGAAAAAATTAATGGGGTGAACGATGCTACCTACCTTATCTCCATATACTTTCATGTGCAATTGTTTCAGTTTTAAGCAAATGAAACGTTACGGTATAAGAATGCCAAAAAAAGCCTGCTACTATTGCAGTTTCCTATGATAGTCAAGGGTTTCGAAAAAAAATGGAAAAGTGTTTTTGGGGCGTTTATTGCTTATTCGACTCCTCCCTTCTAGTTTCTTAGCCATAAGAGAATGGTAGGTGTGAAGGTGTACAAGAGTCGGCAAAAAACTTTTACGCACCTTGGCAATAAGCCAACGTTCTCTTGTCCACCAATATATTTGCCCAACATTAATAAGGTAATGGCTAGATTTTTTCAGGGGTTGCTATTTTTATTGCTATTCAACATAGTGCTTTCGGCTACCGCCCAAACAACCATTACCCATCTCACCACCTCCGATGGTCTCTCTCAAGGTATGGTCACCTCTTTAATTCAAGATAAAGAAGGTTTCATATGGGTGGGTACTTTGGATGGATTGAATAGATATGATGGTTATCAATTTAAAACCTTTACGCACGATCCTTTTGACACCAATAGTATCTGTGGCAACACGATAGAATATGTGTTTGAAGATTCAAGAGGTGGAATATGGGTAAGTGTAGATAATCTGGGTTTGGATTATTATGACAAAAAAACAGGCCGGTTCACCCATTTAGCAAGCCGATTCCCCATTCTTAAAACACATGGGTTGAGCCAACTCATAGAAATGGGGGATGGTTCTTTGTGGTTGAATTATGAAACACTTGGGGTGGTGAAAATTGAAGTTTCAACTACAGGTTTTTCTCCTGCCAATTTGAGTGTGCAATTGATACCTGAATTGTCTTTAATGAAAGCGCAATTTGCCCCTAAGTACATCTATCAACACAGCAAGGATACCATTGGGTTTTATGATTATGGTCAATTACAACTCTACAACACTAGTAATCATACGTTTACTAAAGCTGATTTTCCATTATGGTTTAAAAGCTTAGAGCTTCCTGTATTTTGTTATGACAAGCAAGACAATTCTTATTGGATTCTTTATAAGGGGCAGTTAGTTCATTGGAAAAATAACAGGATAGTTAATAGTGCCAACTTACCTATAGAGTTTATTAGTCATTATTACATTTTCAAAAGATTGACACTTGATGTAAAGCACAATTTATGGTGTTGGTTTAATAATGGATACGCCAAAATAGCCACTTCTAATGTGGGTAAAGACAGTCTTGTGTATCAGCCTGTGGTGACGGAGGGCATTGTTTACACAACATTTATTGATAGGCAGTATCGCATGTGGGTAGGGACGAATGGCTATGGTTTACATAGCTTTAAAGCAGAAGAAAAGCGTTTTCAGTCTTTAGCAAAAAATAGTGATAATCATTTTATAAGTGCTATTGATGACGAAATTACGATTAGAAAAAACTGTACATTAACTTACCTAAATAACCAAGTTGTTGCTCCTTTTGGAAAACAGTTTACCTCTCAACTACTTGCGTTTTACCTAAAAGCCCCAAAAGGAATCGTTTATCAAGTGGGGCTAAAACGATTGTTTAATGGGTTGCAATTAGAATTATACAAACACAATCAAAATGGGGATTTATTATTACGATATGATTTTGCTGCGGGTATAAGAATAGATGAATTTAATATAAAAATTGATCAAAACGACCATTGCTGGTTTTCTTTACCCAGCGGTAAGATTGGTTGTATTTTCAATAATACCAATGAGGTGAAAGTATTTGATTTTTCATCCTTGATGCCGAAAGATGCAACAGAAGCAGTGGTAAATGTTATTTACCTAAGCAAGGATGGTACATTTTGGCTTTGCACCAAATTTGGGTTGCTTCAAATGACCCTAGGCAATAACAAGCAGGTAAATTTTAAGCTGATCAATAATAATCCGCTCAATCCTTCTTCCCTTAGTAATAATTATGTATTGAGCGTAGCGGATGATCCTGTGCAACCTCAACTGTATCTCTGGGTTGCTACAAAAGGAGGCGGACTCAACAAATTCAATAAAGAAACCGGGGCATGTGAACACTTTACTACCAAAGATGGATTACCCAACAATGTGGTCTATGGAATACTCCCAGATGATTTAGGTCGTTTATGGCTTAGTACCAATCAAGGCATTTCGTGTTTTATTCCTTCCAAAAAGTTCTTCCACAATTTCACGGCTGCGGATGGATTGCAGTCTAATGAATTTAATACCAACGCTTATTATAAGCATAAAGATGGGCGATTGTTTTTCGGGGGCGTGAGTGGGGTAAACATTATTGAACCGAACAAAATTGTGTTCGATAGCTCTTTTGCGCCTTTGTATTTCACGAATCTTAAGATCAACAACAAAACTATTCAGCCTTTCGACAGTACGGGGATACTACGCTCAAGCCTTGAAACGACAAAAAAAATAGAACTCAAGCATTATCAGAATTTCATCACCATCAGTTTTGCGGCTACCAATTTCAGTAAGCTCGGGGTGAATCATTATCGCTATAAGATGGACGGTATTGACAAAGATTGGGTGTATGCAGACACAAAAAATGAAATTAGTTACCCTAATCTGAATCCGGGCACCTATTTATTACACATCGGTAACAGCAATGAAAATGGAGATTGGAATCCTACAGAGGCTACCATTGCATTTGAAATAAGCCCGCCTTGGTGGTTAAGTAATTGGGCTTATGGGGGCTATGTTCTTTTTATTGCATTAGCGGTCTATCTACTTTTTCAGCAACAAACCAAAAGGTTGCAATTAAGAAATGAATTAGCGTTTAAGGAGAAAGAAGCCAAACAATTGGCTGAATTGGACGAGTTTAAGAATCGGTTTTTTGCCAACATTACCCACGAATTGCGCACCCCATTAACCCTTATTGTGGAACCTGCTCGCCTACTACTTACCGACGCTAGAAAAAAAGACGTACCCATTGTTCAAACCATTTTCAACAATTCGTTAAGGCTGCTTCGGTTGGTGAATACACTGCTAGATATTTCTAAATTGGAAGCTGGCAAAATGACCCTGCACTTAGCCGAAGGCGATGTAGTACCCTTAATCAAATCTGTTTTCGATTCGTTCTTGTTGGCCGCCGAGCAAAAGCAGGTAACGCTGCTTTTTTTCGCCGCTTCCGATACCATTACAGCCAGTGTAGACAAACCCATGCTGGAGAAAATTACCCACAACTTATTGTCAAACGCCTTGAAGTTTACCCCTAGTGGCGGTACAATTACGCTGAACCTCTCCGCTATTGGCACTGCGGCTTGGATGCTGGAAGTGGTGGACACAGGCGTGGGTATTCCAGAAAAAAGCTTGCCCTACATCTTCAACCGCTTTTATCAGGTGGACAATAGTAGCACCAGACGAGGCGAGGGCACAGGCATTGGTCTAGCGTTGGTAAAAGAATTGGTAGATCGGGTGAACGGAACAATTCATGTAAAGAGCAAAGTAGGCGAGGGTACTCATTTTTCTATCCAATTTGCCACCTATCCTTCCCTTCATGATGGGGTAGCATCAACACCTATACCTATTACTGAAACAAGTACTCCTGCAACAGCTTACCCATTAGCACCTTCGGAACAAAGCATTTGGACAACAGCCGAGTTGCCCAGCCCAGCGATGCCTTATATTGAGGAACAGCCCGCAGCAATGACGGATGAGGAAACATTGAGCGTGTTAATAGTGGATGATAATGCCGATATGCGATCGTTTATTGGCACTATTATGCACCAGCAGGGATACCATATTTACGAAGCGGCCAATGGACAAGAAGGTATTGACATTGCCCTTGAACGAATGCCCACCATTATCATTAGCGATGTAATGATGCCGTTGAAAGATGGCTATGAGTTAGTGAAGGAATTAAAAAACAACTTGCTTACTAGCCATATACCCATTGTGTTGCTCACTGCCAAGCAAAGCCTCGACGCTAAAATGCAGGGTTACCAATTGGGTGCCGATGCCTACTTGAGCAAGCCCTTCCACTCCGAGGAGTTATTGGTGAGAATCAAGCAATTACTCGACTTTGTTAAGCGTTTACAAACTAAATTTTCTACTCAGCAACCAGCAGAGCCTTCAACTTATGTTACGCCGACCCTCATTGAACAGCAAGCTGTGGAGGAAACCAGTGTTGAAACTACCACGGAATCTCTTGCACCCATTGATGCTGCATTCTTAGAAGGCATCAAGCAATACATACTAATCCATATTGAAGCAGAAATAGTGATTGATGACTTAGCTACTGAATTTACCATGAGCCGAACACAGTTTTACCGCAAACTCACGGCACTTACTGGCTTGTCGCCCATTCAATTTATCCGCAACACAAGGTTGGACCATGCGTATCAGTTGCTTACCAACAACCCCGAGATACGCATTAGTGAAGTAATGAACCAAGTGGGCATGAGCGATAAAAAGCATTTCAACACCCATTTTAAAGAACGCTTTGGCAATACGCCTTCTGGCATTGCCAAAAAAGGGAGTTCAAATGAAACTGAGATAGATGGTTAATTGAAGGATGGCATCTTGAATAAGAAAAGAGATAGATAAAAAAAAGGAAATCAATTGTTCCTTTTACCTCTTATGCTACAAATGCAGGAATAGTCCATTGACTGGTGAAATACTTGGGGTCTATTTTTCATCATGTAGAAACGTTGCATGCAATGTTTCTATAACAACAACCCTATGGGGCAATCATTCTTGCTTTCTGGGCAAATACATTTGACTAGGCATTTTTTTGAGTATTGATATAGTCATAGCTGTTGAATTTCTTCCTCTGTTAATCCTGTTGTTTCCATAATGACCTCTATGGGAATTCCTTTCTGTTTTAAAGAACGCGCCACTTTTTTCACTCCTTTTATCTCGCCCTTTTTCTCCCCCTTTATCTCTGCTTTTTCTACCGCCTTTTCCACAGCCCTTTTAATTTCCAACCTCATCCTGCCCCTATAATCTTCTTCTCGCATTAACACATAATCATAGGCATCCAATTCTTCCTGTGTCCAATTGTGTGTATTGGCATCTTGATAAGCCATTTTCAATCCTTTGTCTTTCACATTTTCAGGAATCACTTCAATATCATTGGCATTCTTAATGAAATACACCCATTGTTCTACAATGCTATTGAGTTCATCAGCTTTCAGGGTAAACTTAGGAAGTTCGATAAAGTTGAATGCTAAGTCTTTTATAAAATGCTCGCCAGTGGCTATGTCTATTATTTTATGGCGATTTAAATAGCTAGGATTTTTTGTTACCTCAAAGTCAAGGATTCCAATAAAATAGACAGGATTCAGTTTTTTATATTTTTTAACACGCTGCAATTGTGCTGAATAGCTTTTTGAGGCATAGTACAATACCCGTTTATCAAAGTCTTGCACCTCCGCTACCTGCATTTCCACAATAAATGTTCTACCAGTTTTGTCTTTTGCTTTTACATCAACAATGGTCACTTTGCCGCCTTTTATTGCTGGAAGTTGGAATGGTGTCAAAATATCAACATCAACAATTTGTTGCTTATCTTCAAAAAGTAAAATAGCATTGAGAAAAGAAATAAGGACCTCTTTTCTGTTTTCATTGCCAAATATTTTACGAAACGCTACATCGTTTTTTACATCAACAAATTTCATAGCCCATGTTTTACATGCGTTCAAAAATAAGTACATTCTGGATTTGCGAAAATCCTTTTGCTTTTCAGATTCTACATATTTTTAAGCAGGTGGGAGCCACAAAAGCAATAGACATTTTGTCAGAAAAAGCACCCAAACCCCCAAAACATGACAAATAGGTCACTCAAGAATGGTCAGGCACCACAAGGAAACGCTATGTATCCACTCAAAAATGGTCAGGCACCACAAGGAAACGCTATGTGTCCACTCAAAAATGGTCAGGCACCACAAGGAAATGCTATGTGTCCACTCGAAAATGGTCAGGCACCACAAGGAAACGCTATGTGTCCACTCGAAAATGGTCAGGCACCACAAGGAAATGCTATGTGTCCACTCAAAAATGGTCGGGGACC
>JAIXOJ010000044.1 GCA_027486835.1 Chitinophagaceae bacterium | reverse complement strand
TCGTCGCCCTGTCCTAAGTCGAAGTAAGCAATGTGTATGGAAATGATTTTTTTAATTTTTGAATATTCATCCCCTTTGTACAACTGCTCAACAATCAATTTTGAACTTCCATAAACCATCCTATGAAAATAATCTGATTCATAGTTCTGTTGTACCTCAATAATTATCAACTCCCCCTTAGCATTTTTTACGAGTAAATCAACCCTGTTTTGTTTGTCTTCGGCTGATATTTGATTCGATTCGCTTTCAATAATCTCTTGAATTACCACATCTTCTTTCAACAATTCAGAGAGAAAGCCTTCCAAAATGTCGAAATTGGCTTTATTCCAAAGTAGTCGTTTTATAGCCCAATCAAAACGAATAAAATATGCCATGATTAACTTTCTATGTGTGCAAAATTATTCTCCTTGAATTAAAATAATCGCCTGTTTCAGTGCAGCCAAAAATGCATCAGCTTGCTCCTTAGTTAATGCCAATGAAGGCAATAACCGAATAACATTAGGTTTTGCTTCGCCAGTGAATACATGAAAGTTGTTGAGCAATGTTTTCTTTAAATCTTTCAATGATTCTGGCACATCAAATCCAATCATTAGTCCTCTGCCACGAACATTCTCTAATTGGGGTATTGCTTTTAATTCATTTAATAAGTAATTGCCAATGTTTAAGGCATTACTCAAGAGGTCTTGCTCTTCAATTATTTCTAACACACCAAGTGCTGCTGCACAGGCTAAATGATTGCCTCCAAAAGTGGTGCCCAATAAACCAAACTTAGCTTGAATATGTGGGGCAATCAATATGCCGCCAATTGGGTAACCATTGCCCATGCCTTTTGCCATTGAATAAATATCCGCATTCACACCAGTAATATCATGAGCGAAAAACTGCCCTGTTCTGCCGTAACCGCATTGTACACTATCGGCTATATATACTGCATTGTATTGATCGCAAAGGGAACGAATGAGTTGTAAGAAACTTGTGTTTGCTGCAACAATGCCTCCCACACCCTGAATGCCTTCAATAATTACTGATGAAATTTCATGTCCATGATTGGAAAAACATTCTTCCAATGCTTGTTCATCATTAAAAGGAAGGAATATTACATTTTCGGTTTGGTTTACTGGAGCTACAATGGATGGATTATCAGTTGCAGCAACAGCCAATGAGGTACGGCCATGAAATGACTTGCTGAAAGCAACAATCTTCTTTTTTCCATTGTGAAAGCTAGCCAACTTCAATGCATTTTCGTTAGCTTCTGCACCACTATTGCACAAAAAAAGTTGGTAATCTTCTTTGCCACTCACTTTTCCTAACTTGTCTGCTAACTCTTGTTGAATAGGAATAATAATGGAGTTGGAGTAAAACGCAATCTTGTGCAATTGATGTTCAATTCGTTTAACCCAATGTGGATGGGTATGACCAATACTGATAACAGCATGTCCACCATACATATCCAAATACTGAGTGCCTTTGTCATCCCAAACATAGCTGCCCAAAGCCTTGGTGATGGTAATATTATTGAGTGGGTAAACGTTGAATAAATTCATTGGTAACGATTATAAAACAGTAATTATATAGACAAAAGGAAACTTAAAACGCAGCCCCTTTCAGATTCAATCCCAATTTCTCATCTAGGCCAAACAATATATTCATATTCTGCACAGCTTGACCAGAAGCTCCTTTCAGCAAATTGTCAATCATAGAATGAACAACCACTTTGTTGCCTTCTTTTTCAATGTTGATGATACACTTGTTGGTATTGACCACTTGTTTTAGATGAATGGGCTCCAATGAAACTTTGGTGAAGGGTTCGTTTTGGTAAGCCTCTTCTAAAACATGAATTATTTGTTCTTTACTCCAATTGGTGGTAAAAGTGGAACTAACAAATATCCCCCTCGTAAAATCGCCTCTCCAAGGAACGAAGTTGAGCGAAATATCATGATTGCCATTTGAAGCCTGCATTAGCGACTGTAATATTTCTTCATTGTGCTGATGCGTAAGTGTTTTATATGCCTGAATATTGTTTGACCTCCAACTGAAATGAGAAGTTGCACTTAGTCCTTGACCAGCACCAGTACTTCCAGTGATACCCGTTGTAAAAATCTCTTTTTGGGTTTCTATTGCGCCTGCTTTTATAAATGGTAAAAGACCTAATTGTATTGCAGTGGCAAAACAGCCAGGGTTGGCAATGCTATCTTCTTGTTGTATGGCCTTCCTATTTAGTTCCGGTAAGCCATAAACAAATGTTCTTCCTTTGATCTCAGCATCTTCTTTCAATCGAAAGTCATTACCAATATCTATAAGCTTAACTGCTGAGTCTATCTCATTTTCTAGTACAAACTTTTTTGCCTCGCCATGTCCTGCACAGAAAAAAAGAACATCTACATATTCTTTGTTTAGGGATAAACAATTGGCGATGAATTGAATATCTGTATCCCCCAATAAATCTTGATGAACCTTGCTTAATAAATTGCCTGCATTACTGCCACTTTGAACGAAGGCTATGTTTACTTCAGGATGATTCAATAATATTCTTATCAATTCACCGCCGGTATATCCTGCACCTCCTATAATTCCAACCTTAATCATTTTTTACAGTATTACTTTCCTTTACTTGGTTCCAAATACTTGTTTGGTTACCGAATATCTTACTAAAGCCCCTTACATCTTGACCAGTAAAGCCTGTATTCATTTCACCGTATTTGCCAAATTTGGCGCTCATTAAATCATGAACACTTTCGATGCCGATAACTTGAAAACGATAAGGGAATAATTGCACAAACACATCCCCAGTTACCTGTTGTTGACTATTGGTAAGATATGCCTCAATGTCTCGCATTACAGGGTCAAGTATTTGACCTTCGTGCAACCAATTGCCATAAAATTGTGCTAGTTGGTCTTTCCAATTAAGCTGCCATTTGGTGAGTACATGTTTTTCTAAGGCATGGTGGGCTTTGATAATAATCATTGGCGCAGCCGCTTCAAAACCTACCCTGCCTTTAATGCCAATGATGGTATCTCCTACATGTATATCCCTACCAATTCCATATCCTCCAGCAAGGCTTTGCAAATATTGAATAGCAAGTGTAGGATGCGAAAACTGTTCTTCATTTACTGCAACTAATTCTCCTTTTTCAAAGTGTAGCTTTATTTCTTCAGTATCATGTTTAGTTAATTGTGTTGGCCAAGCCGATTCTGGCAACATGCCTTTACTCGACAGGGTTTCTTTTCCTCCAACACTTGTTCCCCACAATCCTTTATTGATGCTGTACATGCTTTTTTCAAAGTTCATGTCCACATTTTTGCTCTTTAGATAGGCTATTTCTGCTTCTCTACTTAATTGTAAATCACGAATGGGGGTAATGATTTCTACACCAGGAATTAAGATATGAAACACCATATCAAAACGCACTTGATCATTTCCTGCTCCTGTGCTGCCATGGGCTACCGCTTTAGCGTTTAGCTTTTGTGCATGTTCGGCAATGTGCAAGGCTTGGCTCAATCTTTCAGCACTTACGCTGAGTGGGTATGTATTGTTCTTGAGTACATTGCCAAAAATTAGGTACTTGATAATTGAATCGTAGTAAGATGTTACTGCATTGACAGTGGTGTGGGTTTTTACGCCCAACTTATACGCATGAGCTTCAATCTGCGTTAATTCTTCTTCCGAAAAACCACCAGTGTTTACGATAATGCTATGTACATCGTAGCCACAATCGTCCGTTAAATATTTTACACAATAAGAAGTGTCTAACCCGCCACTAAAGCCAAGAACAATTTGTTTTCTTTCTGCCATACTAATTCAATGATTGGTAATTAAATGCACTAAGCGTTGTTGATTATACCATCAGCAGCACTCGGAGCTACATATTTATTAATGAAAAAAGAAACTGAAAAGGCTTTTTACCACATTATTATTTTGTTTGCCTTCTTTCTTATAAAACCATCGCAATAGTTTGCTTTGCTTAACGGTATTGAACCGTTCGTACAATTTAGAGTGTGTTTTAAAATCGGCGGCTGTTTCTTTTGGTTCTTGGTGTTCTTGTGGGTCGAAAAGCATGGCGGTGCACATGCAATTTTTTCTGCCTTTGCTAATGAGAATATCATAGTTGACACAGCTTTTGCATCCTGCCCAAAAATCTTCATCATCGGTCAATTCGCTGTAAGTAACGGGTTCGTAGCCTAACTCACTATTTATTTTCATGACAGCAAGCCCTGTGGTAAGTCCGAATATTTTAGCATGTGGATATTTCTCCCTTGAAAGATTGAAAATCATTTGTTTTATCAGTTTGGCAACACCGCTTTTTCTAAATTCAGGTGTTACAATCAACCCACTGTTTGCTACAAAATTTCCGTGACTCCATTCTTCAATGTAACAAAAACCTACCCATTGTCCGGAAGGCTTTAAGGCTATAACGGCCTTGCCTTCCAGCATTTTTTGGGCAATGTATTCTGGGCTTCTTTTAGCAATTCCTGTACCTCTGGCTTTGGCCGAGGCTTCCATTTCATCCGTAATTCTAATGGCGTAGTGCGTGTCTATATGGTTGGCTATACGAACAATGATATCTTGATGTTCCACCTTGTAAATAAATTATATTATCGTCTAAAATTTTTTGGTGTTGCCTACACCAAAGAATAATGTGCTAAGATGTGTCGGGGATGGGGGTTCACTGATAGGGGCAAGGCAATCTGCTCGTCCTATCAGAAACTGGGGCGTGGTCGTGGAGTATGAATAAAAGCAGGCATAACAGTAATGGTGTACTGTAATGAGGAATGGTATGAAACAATAGTTTTCAACTGCTTTATCAATTTATGAATATTAATTCGAGGCCGTAAAAGTATAGGGTTTCACTATATCAGGGGTATTTTTATTCAAAGCAGTTCGTTAAAATAGTAAAAGATGGATTTGTGGTAGAATTGATTCGTAATTCGGGGATTCAACCACACACCTCCAAACCCTCTTTCAAAGAATGATAATTGATCAATTATTTTGAGGGTAATTCCCATTCGTCGGTTCTGAAACTAGATGCTGGATGCCCTTCTTTGTTGAATAAATTCCACTTAAAAGAAAAGTCGGCCCAAGCATAGCGTACAGATACAGGAGTAGAAACTTCGGGAGCACTAACAACTACTTTGTTATTTTCAATAATGGCATTAGCCCAATAAAACTTTTTATCGCTCCCTGCAATAGCAAATCCATATAAAGAGGCTGGTCGAGCTGAATCAGTTTTAATGGTCAATCCACTTCCTAAGTGGGTAAATTCAATAATTGCTTTATTACCTTCTAGCTTCATTGACTTGTATAATGGTCCTGTATATTCAACTGGCTTGCCATAAACTAAGCTAAGCGCGGCATTGCAAACTCTCTCGCCCACAGGACGCTTTTGGTGGTAATGAACGTCCAATTCTCCACAGTCACTTGTAGTAACTAGTGCTGTATTAGGTGTTTTTAAAACTGTCATCAATTGCGCTTCTCTCACCACTGCTTTACCGCTATTTTCTACAGGATTGGCTTGTAATGCTTTATCTCCTGAAAGTTGAATGATGATGAAAGGCAAATCTTTCCTGTTCCAATCTTTCCTCCATAAGTCAATCATCACAGGTAATAGTTTACCATATATATTGGCTTTGCCCGGATAAGCATTCGACTCACCCTGATACCAAGCTATTCCTTTAACAGCATAAGGAGCTAAGGGGGCGATCTCTCCATTGTATATGGTAGTGGTTCCCTTATAATCGCCAGGGATACCAGCGGGTAGCGGTGGTGTAGGAAGTTTTAGCAATTTAGCGGAGTCCTTGGCTTTTTGATATGCTTCTATTAATGGGCGAGCTTTTGCATATTTAGCATCATAATCGGCTTTCATAGAGTCTGCATCAAGGGTTCTGTCTTTGTAAGGTAGTTTGTCTAGTACATCTTTGCTAATCCAAGCTTCAATCATTGTGCCTCCATAAGACACATTGATAAAACCAACTGGTACATTCAATTCTTTTTGCAGTTTGCTTAAGAAGTAGTATCCAACAGCTGAAATATATTTCGTTGACTTTGGGTCGGCAGGTGTCCATTTGCTGTTGATATTGCTATCAGGTTTCATTTTGGTACTATGGGGTACACTAAAAATGCGCAATAAATCGTTGGTGCTGTTGGCAATAGCTTCTTCACCACCAATGGTTTTAAATAATGCCCATTCCATATTACTCTGCCCACTGCACACCCACACTTCACCAATCAATACGTTTTTTACTGTTACGGAGTTATTGCCTTTAATAACTAAATCTTGCGGTGTTGCATTTTCTTTCATTGGCTTAAGCTTCACCATCCATTTACCATTGACTGCTGAAGTTGTGAGCGATTGCCCAGCAAAACTAACTGTCACTTTTTCGCCCACATCAGCCCAGCCCCAAATAGGCACTTCCGTACCGCGTTGTAGCACCATATTGTCGGAGAATAAATTGTGGGGCAACACATTTGCCCAAACAGAGGCACTATGCCATAATAAACATGCAGAAAGGAGTAATTTTTTCATACTAGTAACTAATCGTTTAATGTTAATTGATCTTCAGGAAGGAGTATGGATTTATAAAAAATCCTAGAACAAAAAAATTTTTACGGCGATAATTTAGTTGATAGACTATCGTGGAGTATAAACAAGAAAATCTACTATGGCTGTAAAGTGACTTTCTCGTTTTACAAAAGCTTAAATAATTTCCCATTCACCTACACTTCCGTAACTCCCCCACTAATGGTAAATTTCATGGCATCAGGCGCACTTACTTTATCCAGTACCTTGATTTTTTTTGCAGGAACAAAAAACAAGATTCCGCTAATAGCATAAGCATGTGGAACATACACCGCCACATGGTCGGCCAAACCAAAGTCTCTTACAGAATCTTGGGTTATGAATCCGATGCGCCAAACATCTTCTCCATCGATATTAGCCAAGACAGGCTTGTCAAATTTCTTTTTATTGCCCGCAAAAGCTTCCATCAAATCTTTTACAGAAGAGTAAATAAACTTGATGCCGGGCGTTTTTTCTAAGATTTTATCAAAAAAAGAAACCACCCTGCCAAAAAAGAACAATGACGAAATCCAGCCACAAGCAACTACAATGACCATCATCACTATAAAGCCTAAGCCTGGTATTTTTTTTAGGTTGCCATCCGCATCTTTACCAATCAGGCTTGGTACAATGCTGTGCAAAATATTGGGGAGAATATTGTCAACAGCATTAAACAGGAACAACACCGCCCAAATGGTAACACCTATGGGCGCTAGTACAATTATCCCCTGCAAAAAATTATTGAGCAGATTGCTGAAAATCTGTTGTTTTTTTAATCTTCTCGATTCCTTATCAAAGTGCATGTCAAGTGTTTGGGGGTAAAGAAAGGCAAGAATTTACATCCTAGCTTATTGAAATTCTGTAGAAATAGGATGCACAACCGTCAAATACAACTAAAATATGGTTTGGCCATACCCATATTCTCACCCCACTTGGCGTTTATTTTGCTCCTTTACGTTGGCCAATAATCGGAGAATGTAAGGAATAACCTTTTAAACATTGGATTCTAAATATTCCCACTCGGGAAATAAACCATTCTGGGGTTATTGCCACAAATACACAAATGGAGATTTAGACCTGTCGAATGCAAGTAGCAGTGATATTAGGCGCATTCGCTTTAATGGCACGAATCGTTGAATAATCCGAAATAATGGTAGGATTCTGGGCTATTTAAAAAAGTGACAATTTGCTACCACTTTTTTTGGGTGCATAAAAGTTTTTCTCAGTAATTATTTAAACCTCACCCCAACCCCTCTCCAAAGGCGAGGGGCAAAACGAAAAACTTTTATGCACCACTTTTTTTATCATTTAGTGCCTAAGATAAATGCAGCTTGCCCCTGAATGTCCATCATTCATCTTGAGTAGTAAAGTCATTGCTATTCGATAACTGAATCGCATTAGCTACCCATACACTTGGAACAGAAAAACCCTACACTCTTTTTGACAACT
Organism: Chitinophagaceae bacterium; assembly: GCA_027486835.1. Lineage (GTDB taxonomy): Bacteria > Bacteroidota > Bacteroidia > Chitinophagales > Chitinophagaceae > Parasediminibacterium. The sequence goes on along the minus strand of JAIXOJ010000044.1, from coordinate 63,982 downwards.
CCTTAGTTCGCTTAAAAATCTTACCACAGGTTTACTCACATTGATTAACCAAAAACATAAGGGTATAAAAAAAGCCTTTGTAATCATTACAAAGGCTTTTTTATGCTAACAGTTAATTTGATTAATCTCTTTTACCAGCAAATCTCATTAATAGTTTTAGTATCTCAAGGTAAAGCCACACAATGGTAACTAACAAACCAAAAGCTCCATACCATTCCATGTATTTTGGGGCACCTTGCGCTGCACCTTGTTCTATCATGTCAAAATCAAGAATTAAGTTAAGGGATGCAATAGCTACCACAAATAAGCTTAAACCAATACCCAATGGGCTGCTGTCGTGCATAAATGGTAGGTTTACATCAAATAATCCTAACACCATTGTTAGGAGGTAGAAGATACCAATACCCATTGTTGCTGTTAAAACAATGCTCTTGAAACGTTGCGTTGCTTGAATTATCCTGAAATTGTACAACACAAACATGGCGATGGCAACTCCAAAAGTTAAGCCTACTGCCTGCATCACTAAATCAGGATATTTTACCCTGAAAGCATCATTAACCAAAGCAGAAATACCGCCCAAAAACAACCCTTCAAATAGGCCGTATGCTGGGGCTAAGTACTGAGCCAATGTTGGTTTAAACACCATTACCACCCCGCTAATCAATCCTCCAAAAACACCTACAATCATTAAGGTGCTCATGAGGCTGTGGTTTGCATACTCGTTTAGATGCCAAGTGTAGGCCGCGCTACCTAGTACCATTAGTAGCATAAAGCCAAATTTGTTCATGGTACCTTTAATGGTCATAGTGCCTTGCATTGAGGCATAACCATTAGCATTTTGATTGAAAATTTTTTCTGTTAAGGTGGGATTACCCGATTTAAATAGTTCCATAATTATTCATTTTTAGATTTACAAACAATTTTATAAACCCAAATATAGCAGTGTGGTTCTTGAATAAAGCGTTAAATCTTATGTCTTGTTTACACTATTCCATAGAAACACTCCCTTAATGTGGTCTTTAGCTTTTTCAAATAACTGTGCAATTGCCCCATCATTGTATTTATTAGTTTAAATCTACACCATAAGTAAAGGTGATCTACGAAAATGTATAGCATTTAGAGTGCGGGGATATATTTGTGATGAACGGTACTAAAAAACCCTACCGTAATGATTGCTTTATGACAAAAAAATACTTGCTGGCTATTGTGCTAATGCTGAATGTATGCGGCCATTTTCTATTTTCTCAAGACATTACCCAGCCCACGTTACCCTCCTCTCGCTTTGACGACCCAAAGATGGATTGGTGGAAGGAAGCCCGCTTTGGTATGTTTATACATTGGGGCTTATATGCTGTTCCCGCTGGCACCTACAATGGAAAAAAAATCAATGGAATTGGGGAATGGATTATGAATAAGGGGAAAATTCCTGTGGCCGAATACCAAAAATATGCTGCCCAGTTTAACCCTGTGAAATACAATGCTGAGCAATGGGTTCTATTAGCAAAAGAGGCGGGCATGAAGTATATCATTATCACCAGTAAGCATCATGATGGATTTGCCATGTTTAAGTCGTCTGATCCTTTTAATCTGGTAGATGCTACCCCTTTTAAGCGTGATGCCATCAAAGAACTAGCGGCTGCTTGCAAAAAACATGGGATGAAATTGGGCTTATATTATTCTCAAGCACAAGATTGGACTTATCCTGGTGGGGCTGCAAATGGTGGTCACTGGGATAGTGCCCAAAATGGCAGTATGGCAAAATATATCAACCAAAAAGCGGTTCCTCAGATTAAAGAGATTCTTGCCAACTATGGGCCTATTTCTGTTTTATGGTTTGATACTCCAACAGGCATGACCAAGGTTTTTGCTGACACTATTCTTACCGTGCTTAAAAAATATCCTTCCCTTATTTACAATAATAGATTAGCGCCTGCTTATGGGGGTGATTTGGAAACCCCAGAGCAGTATATACCCGCTACTGGCTATCCTGGCAAAAACTGGGAGTCTTGCATGACTATGAACAACACTTGGGGCTTTAAGAGCTATGATTCGGCATGGAAAAGCACCAAAGTATTGATCCAGAATTTAATTGAAATCGCTTCTAAGGGTGGTAACTACTTATTGAATGTTGGCCCTACGAGCGAGGGTTTGATTCCAGATGCCTCTGTAACAAGGCTAAAAGCGGTGGGTACTTGGCTTAAAACCAATGGAAAGTCTATTTATGGCACCACGGCTAGTCCATTCGCTTATTTAAGTTTTGGACGTTGCACCCGCAAAAAAGACAAACTGTACTTACACGTAACCAAGTGGCCTGCTAATGGAATCATTAAAGTTCCGTTGAGCAATAAAATTGTGAGTGCTTCTTTATTGGCGCAGCCAAAAACCAAAATTTCTTACAAACAGGTGGGCAAATACTTGCAAATTCAATTACCCAAAAAACCGGTGGATACAATCGCTACTGTTTTAACACTTCAAATAGATGGTGAACCTCATTTGACCGTGGAGGATCCCATTCCTTCGCTCAATAAACCAGCTACGGCTTCATCGGAAAAAGCGAAAGACGCTGCTGCCTCTCTTGCCTTTAGTGGCAATGGGCATCGTGGATGGATTGGTAAAGAAGGTGAAAAAACTGGATGGATTGCGGTGGATTTGGGCAAACCTGCCAGCATTGGAAGTATTGCTATGACAGAAGCGGGCATGTTTGATAAAAACATTGAAAACTTTAAATTGGAATACAAAGAAGGCGAGGAATGGAAAACTGTTTTTGAGGATAAAACGATTGGTGCAGGATACTTTAAAGCGTTTAAACCCGTAGTGGCTCAGCATTTTCGCTTGAACATTATCCAGTCTAAAAAAACCATTCAATTGAAAGAAATACAATTGTACTTCGGCGAAGATTAATTTGGTTTTGGCATTTATGCTAACAGTCGAATCATTGGGTTACTATTCTGTACCCATGATTCGACTGTTTTTGTTTTGACAAATGCTTCACTGGTTTAAAGGTGGTTTGCTACCCTGTTTGATGGTCGTTTAAAGGGCCTTTTCTGCTAAGGGGAGATTTTACTTGGTGGATTGTTGATTAACTGATGTTGTGGAAAGTATCAACCATACCATCAATGCCCAAGCTAAATTGAGGTACACAGTGATTTTTAGCCGTGCCAATTGGTGACAACGCCCAGTATAGGTAAAATGGGTACACTACCAACGAAATAATGTCCAATCATGCCCAGACTTGGGCTTGCGCCAGTATTTTTTCATTATTCCTATTCCAAACACTTACAGTTAGAAAAAAAGTTACTAGAGCATTGGTTCTATTGAGTGTATCACCTACCATAAACACTAATTCATTACTTGGAAATAGTGTAAATCTTCATTAAAAGCAGACAACAATAAAATCATTAATTATTTTTTAGGCAACAAATATGTATTATGACGTTAGCTATAATTAATGGTGTTAGTAAAAAAAGCCAGCCAAAAAAGAATAAAAATTGCTTTACTAATTAAATTTAGTTCTTACTAAGGTAATAATTTATTTGCAGTACGATAAATAAATTTTCTTAAAATTATTATATCGTACTAAAAAATAATTGTATCAAACACAAAAATAAATGCATTTTGAAAGAAGATTTTTTAATCGTACATAATAATTATTATAACGTGCATTAAAATTATTGATTCTTGCCTTAAAATATCTTTTCTGTACACAAATTTTATTAGTTTTGTACTTTGAAGACACCTGTTTTGTTAATCACCAACCGTTTCAAGGATGAAAAGACTTAAAAAAAGGAAGATTAAGAAGGTTTTAGACCAAACCCCAACTGTTTCTGAGTTGAAAGTTGCGAAATCGGCTAAAGAGCCTAAGAAAAAAAGGAAGACTTATGTTACGCTTGATGAGTTTTTGAAGAAAAATGAAGTGGCATTGACCAACGGACAATTGCCTGCTGTTTTTCCTTACTTAGATAAGATGGGTTATAATAGTGCCCTTTTGAATCAAAAGCTGGCAGAGAACGAAAGTGTGTATAAATTGTATGCGGAACAGCAGAAAATTTTGGGCAAACAGTATGCGGCTACAGACAATTTTAAACGTTGGAAAGCTACTTGCCACAAAACCTATATTGAACATGTTGAAATGGCTCGGTTGGCTTTTGCTGAAGACATTGCAGCCGGTGTAGCCCTGGGATTGAAAGGTGCAAGAAAGGCTAAGGCGGAATTATACATTGCGCAAGCAAAACAGTTTTACAAGGGGGTGATTGAAAATTCGGATTACGCCGCCGTTCTATTGAAAAAGGGGATTGATAACGACACACTAACGTTGAGCCTTGCTAATATTGACCAATTGGAAAAATTATTACAGCTACAACAGAAAGCCAAAGGCAATGCCCAAGCCGCCACCAAAGCCTTGAAAGCTGGCAGAAAAACATTGCAAAAATGGATGACTGAGTTTAAGGAATATGCGGTGATTGCTTTGAAAAAGAAACCTGAATTGCTGACTATGTTGGGGTATTAGTTTTTTTAAACTTTATAGGATTAGGTGAGATTTTGAAAACATGCTTTGGTGCGGCTACTTTTGAGGGGAATGACGCAATTGAGTTGGAGGTAAATGTTCCGCTTCGAACAACTGTATTACGAACTTGAAATTGATTGCAAGAAAAGAACGAACCTTCAGACATTAATAAATGACAAATCAATTAGGTATAGATATAACAAATGCATGGATAGAAGCATCCAAGGAATTAGGGGTAAAAATTAAAGCCCCGTTCATGTTGCAACTTGAAAGAGATAACTTCATAGAGTCTATCTTACTGGTTGAGGACTTTGGTAGCAAACTTGGAACTTTAGTATTTGTTGAATCTGATTGGTTAGTTAATGAGAAAATAAAGCCAAGTGGTTACGGTATTTCAACCTTAGGAGAGACCTACCAAAAGTATAATAGAGATTCTTTCATAGAAATGTTAAACGACTGGGGCTTTTTCGGTGATGAGATTAAAAAACCAGAATGGTATAGTGGAGAACCTTGGACAAATTGAGACGAGAAAAGTAGAGTACGCTGATAACATAAAGATTAAAATGAATTTTAAAAAGAAGCTTTGAATGGTTAACATACAGTTGTACTTCTATCAAACAGTGGTGCTTCTAATCCCCCTTTTTAAAAACTTCTTTAATCCCTTCTTCGTTGTGTGTCAGCTTAAAAGCACTACAGATTTAAGACATAAAATTATTTTAATATTAAAAATAATAAATCATATAAAAAATGAGTAAGCTTTATAAAAACATTGAAAACAAACTTCATTATTGGCAGACTTGGGAAAAGGATGATAAAACAGGAATTGTTCACTGGGGTATAGTAGGTGAACTTGGAGAACATAAAGACGTAAAAAGTGGACTACTGTCAAATTTTCGTAAGACAATACAAAAAGAGTTTGACCAAAAATTGAATGAAGGCTATACTGAAATTGATGAAAATGAACAATCATTTTTAGAAATTGAATTTGTAATTGATGGGTTTGGTACTGACGATGACCTTGAAAAAAGGCATAAACTTGAAGAACATTTAGATGAACTTTTGGCTTGGACAGGACTTGGAAATGTTGATGGTGGAAGTATAGGAAGTGGAACGATGGAAATTGGTTGTGTTGTTGTTGACTATGAAATTGCAAAAAATATAATTGAAGAAAATTTAAAAAACACAGAATTCAAAGATTATTCAAGAATTTTTAAATTGGATTAGGAAGAAGAAGATATTGAAGAAGAGTAGAAAGCCGAACGCCCAAATAACTAGGGTTTCGTAGCCCAACTGATGCGAGCTTTTAGCTTGTCCCTTTCGCTTAGGTCTTCGCTACTTTTCTTCTTTAGCTACGAAACATTTTCCGAAGGGCAATCGCTTAAAAAAATAACTCAGATTAATGAAGACCAATAAGCAGTAAGGAAGATGATGTATAGGAGTATAGGACAACGATAAAACCGCTTTATCATTTGTATAAATGTTGGATTTATTTGCTCGCGAGATTCATTTGCCGTAGGCGTAAAATCAACAATATTGCTTAGAGGTGTTTCATGCATCGTCACTACAATTTTCCAATAAACTGCACAAGTCCAAAAGTGCATTTTGGATTATTCATTCATCCCTGCAAACAATTTTCCCCCATCAATAGAAAATCCTTCGAAGATGCCTACTGGAATTTGGTCGTCGTTGAGGTAGGTGGCGCGATACACGAATTTTTCGTTGATTAAATCGAACACTTGTAGATATTGTTGGGCAGTGGATACGACCCAATATTCGCGAACCCCGTTTTCTTCGTAAAGGGAAAATTTTTCCCTCATCTCCTTTTTTGAATTGCCAGGACTTAAAATTTCAATTATCCAATCGGGTGCACCGATGCAGCCTTTATCGTCCAGTTTGCTTGAATCGCAGATGACGGAAATGTCTGGTTGAACTACCGAAATAACATTTTTGTCCTCCTTGCTTTTTCTTTTGTTGGTGAGGCGTACATCAAATGGAGCGGCATAGGCATGGCAAGGTTTACCATTTAAGTAGTTATAAACTTCGTTAAACAATACCCCAAAAACCATTTGGTGTATGCGTAATGGTGCAGGACTCATTTTCCAAATCCAACCCCTAATCAGTTCCACCCGCTCTTCAAACTGCCAAGTAAGGTAATCAGCGTAGGAGTATTGCTTATTCAGGTCTAGTTGATTGATATCTGTTATCATACTGTGCGATTGAAGGGCGAAGGTAATCTTCGGTTTTGTTGTATGAGAATAGGGATGCTACAATCGGGAAATAAAACCTATTATCATTAAAATTAACCGTGGAGTTTTTAAGTTAACTAGTTGACTATACGATATAGGTGTAAAAACAAAAGCCTGCATTTACCAATCAAATTAATGGGCAAATGCAGGCTTTGGAATTGCTTAGTAAATAACTATTTTAGAAGATAAGCGTGATATAAAATACACCAATTAGGCTTACAATATGCACCAAGGCGATTCTGCAAAAGGCATTTCTAGTAATTGCCAGTTTTCATCAAGCTAAATCGCTTGGTGGTTAAAGGGTTGTAGCACCATTTCGCTCACTACACCGCTTACAGGCTGTTGGCACAAAAACCAGATGGCTTTTGCAGCCTCATCGGTCATTACCATTTTGTCGCGCTGTACCCTTAGGTCGATATTATCCCAAAACGGACTATCCACTCCTCCGAGAAATAGATTGGTAATCCTGATATCGGTGCGTTTAATCTCTTCACGAATACTTTGCATCATGCCCACTAAACCGTATTTGCTAGCACTATATGCCGCTGCGCCCGCCATGGGTACTTTGCCCAGCACGCCTGGTATATTGATAATCAATCCCTTTTTTACCAACTTCATACTGGGTAAAATGGCTTTTACCAGATAAAAAGAACCAATTAAATTGGTTTGCAGGGTTCGGATAAATTCTTCGGTACTAAGTGTATCCATCGTTTTGATTATGCCAATACCTGCAGCATTAATCACGATATCTATTTGCCCCGTAATGGCGAGCACGGCTTCCACTGTTTTTTGTACGCTGGCTTCTTGGGTAATATCCATGACAAAACAACGTTCTGCCGCTATTCCATTTTCTTGTTGCATGGCCGCAAGCTTACTGGCGTCTCTGCCTGTAACAAAAACATTGGCACCACTGCCGCCCAAAAGCTTGGCTACTTTACTGCCTATGCCGCCTGTAGCCCCTACTACTAACACATTTTTTCCCTTGATAATTTCCATGTTGTTATGTTATTTTAATATGCTTTAGTGAATCGTTTTTAGAATGCCAGCTCTTCAGGTTTTGAAAGCTTTTTAGCATTCTTTTTTTGAATTGGTTATTAAATGAAATGGAGAAGTAGAACATTCGTTGCTGGGGAATTGTTCTTTGAGCCAGCGTTGTAATGAAATTGGAGGGTGAGGATGAAATTGGTATGAATTCATGCCAAAACAAATCGTTCAAGCTTTCATTAGTTCTGTAAGCCAATCGCTGTTTAAAAAAAAGACCATCATGAAAAAGAAAAAACTACACCATGCACCCGACGCCCCAATGTTGTTTGATTTGCCAGAAACGAATGTTGCTCAAGCGTTAGATTGGCCCACGAATTACACAGACATATTGGCGCGCATTGATGCCATTAATCCAGTGAAATATGCCTACTCCCGCAATTTTATCAATGGTGCTGTTACCTATTTGTCACCTTACATTGCAAGAGGTGTTGTGAGTTTAGCGCAAGTAAAAACGGTGGTTTTACAAAACTATTCTTGGCAGGAATCGGAAAAGTTATTACAGGAATTGGCATGGCGCGAATATTTTCAGCGGGTTTGGCAATCGGTAGGCGAGGGTATTTTTACCGATCTCAAGCAACCACAGGGTAATGTGATGCATCATCAAATGCCAGATGCTTTCGTTAATGCGTCCACCCAAATTGAAGCCATTGACACCGCCATACAACATCTTTACGACACAGGATACATGCACAACCACTGTAGGATGTACACCGCCATGATAGCCTGCAACGTGGCAAAAAGCCATTGGTTGCTGCCCGCTAAATGGATGTACTACCATTTACTCGACGGCGATTGGGCTAGTAATGCATTAAGCTGGCAGTGGGTGGCGGGTAGCTTTAGTAGTAAGAAATATTTTGCCAATCAAGAAAACATCAACAAATACACTTTCAGCAAACAGAGGGGCAGTTATTTAGACCAAGACTATGCTGTTTTGCCGCAAATGGCTGTACCAAAGGAATTGTCTGCAACGGTTAATCTTTCTTTACACACCACCTTGCCAGCGGCCAAACCAATAACACTAGACCCCAATCAACCTTTGTTGGTCTATAATTCATATCAGCTAGACCCACAATGGCACCAAGAATGGCCGATGGGAAACAGGGTGCTGCTGTTAGAGCCTGATCATTTTGAAAAGTATCCGGTAAGTAGTAAGGTGATTGAATTTATTGTACAATTAGCCAAGGATACCATTCCACAAATCCAAGTGTATGTAGGCAGCTTTGAAGCATTGGTAAAAAACTACGACTCTCCCATGAAATGTTATTACAAGGAACATCCCACCGCATTGCACTATTCGGGCAATGAAGAGATGCGCAGTTGGTTGTTTCCTGAAGTTACGGGTAGGTACCCTAGTTTTTTTGCCTATTGGAATGCATGCATGCGTAGTCAAAAAAAGAAATAGAGACTTCATTCGATTTTTTGAGCAATTCGTCGCTGCAAGTTGCATCGAGCATTTGTCAGCAAACAATTCGTCTCTGTATACAGGGTCAAAAAGCAAGTTGTTATAATCTTCCTCACTAGAGAGATAGTTTTTTCAGAAAATCGCTCTTGGGTATTGATCTTCGAATTCGTTAAGACGGGTATAATTTTACCCAAAAAGAAACATTCGGGCGATTAAAAAATAATTATCAGTAGATGAATAGTAATTATTCTTCACTTTCGTGGTTTAGAGAGTTTAAAAATAATTGAACGATATGCAGTTTCGCAACTTAAAAATGGTAGATTATGTGGTTTATGGCAGGGGATGTTTCCATCAGCTTGATGCCATACTTGCCCCCAACCGTAAGAACCAAGCACCAATGATATTTCTAGTGGATCACTTTTTTGAAGGCAAGCCTTTGATCAGCAAAATACCACTAAGAGGAGAGGATAAAATCATTTTTGTAGATGTTACCCATGAGCCCAAAACCAAACAGGTAGATGCGTTGGCTCAAGACATTAAAGACGAATTTGGCACTATCAGCGGTGTGGTAGGTATTGGAGGCGGTAGTGCCATGGATTTAGCCAAGGCCGTTAGCTTGATGATGAACAATCCAGGTTCTAGTGCCGACTATCAAGGGTGGGATTTAGTGAAGGTGCCAGGGGTATATAAAGTAGGCATTCCCACATTGAGTGGCACAGGAGCCGAGGTTTCAAGAACCACCGTATTAACTGGGCCAGAGCGCAAACTGGGCATGAACAGCGATTTTACCCCTTTTGACCAAATAGTGCTTGACCCCGAATTAACCAAAGATGCCCCTGCAAACCAACGCTTTTATACTGGGATGGATTGCTATATCCACTGTATTGAAAGCTTAGAGGGTACATTTTTAAACGAGTTTAGCAAAAGCTTTGGCGAAAAAGCATTGGAACTATGCAGAGAAGTGTTTCTGTCCAATGAGCCATGGTCGGATACTTCGGATGATAAATTGATGATGGCATCCTACGCTGGGGGAATGAGCATCGCATACAGCCAAGTGGGTGTGGCACACGCAGTAAGCTATGGGTTAAGTTATTTGTTAGGCACCAAGCATGGGGTGGGTAATTGTATAGTAATGAATCATATCGAAGAATATTATCCAGCTGGTGTGGCAGAGTTTAAAAAAATGGTGGCTCACAATAACATTGATATTCCAGCAGGAATTTGCAAAGGGTTGACAGATGCGCAATTTGATACCATGATAAATGTGAGCCTTGGCATGAAACCCTTGTGGGAAAATGCATTAGGCAAAGATTGGCAGCAAATTATGACCCGTGAGAAACTAAGGGCATTGTACGAAAAACTTTAAGCGCATAGCTTAGTTTAAAAATTTATGCCTGTGCCTACCATCCATTAATTAATAGATGGAATTTTTTGAGATTGTAGTTCTGCCTTGATATTGAATATACAATTATAATGTTGCCCACCTTTCAAAAAAACCACTTTCTATAGCTAGCTTTTAGCTTAGAAAGTGGTAGAAATTATTTAGAAAAGAGATGCTAAACAGAACAGAGAGTCCAGCAATAATGGACGCAGTAGAATTGAGTTTACAATTAAATCCCTATACTAAGTTTACCTTAGACAATGGGGTGGAAGTATATAGTGTAGATGCAGGAGCGCAGGAGGTAGTGATGGTAGAAATGGTATTTTATGCAGGAAATTGGTATGAAGACAAGAATATCATTGCCGCTACCACTAATTTTCTATTGAAAAACGGAACGACCAACCGCAACGCGTTTGCTATAAACGAACATGTTGATTTTTACGGGGCCTATTTAAACCGTAGCTGCCAAAACGAAACAGCTAGTCTAACCCTTCACAGTCTTTCCAAGCACTTGCCAGCATTGTTGCCTGTAATGGCAGAGTTGATAACTGATAGCATTTTTCCAGAAGAGGAATTGGCTATTTACAAGCAAAACCAAAAACAACGGTTATCAGTAAATCTAAAAAAATGTGATTTCGTAGCCAATAGACTCATAGATGAATATGTGTTTGGCATTAATCATCCCTACGGAAAATACACATCTCTTGCTGATTATGATAGCATTAACCGAGATGATGTGGCTGCTTTTTACAGTCAATATTACACTCAAGGAAAGTGCATTCTTTTTGTAGCTGGTAAGTTGCCAAGCAACATAGAGGAACTACTCAATCAAGCTTTTGGACTGTTACCACTAAATCAACACCCTTTGCCAGAAAAAGTGTATGAACCATCACCTACCACTGAAAGGGTACATGAATTAATTAATGATGAAGCCGGAGTTCAAGCCGCCATTAGATTGGCAAGGCCATTTCCTAACCGGCACCATCCAGATTTTTCCAAAGTACAGGTACTTAACAATGTATTTGGTGGATTTTTCGGCTCAAGGCTAATGAGCAATATAAGAGAGGACAAAGGATATACTTACGGCATCCACTCCTTTATACAAAGCCATCTTCAACCTACAGCTTGGCTTATTTCCACAGAAGCCGGCAGGGATGTAGCCAAAGCAACCATCAAAGAAGTGTATTATGAAATGGAACAATTGCGTGAAAGCATCATTGATGAAGAAGAAATAGCCTTGGTACGCAATTTTATGATGGGTAGCATACTTGGCGATTTAGATGGCCCTTTTCAAATTATTGCCCGTTGGAAAAATTACATTCTTAATGGTTTGTCAGAAGTTTATTTCCAACAAGCCATTAAAACAATTAAAACCGTAACTACAGAAGAATTACAAGAACTGGCAAAAAAATATTTGCAAGAAGAGGCATTCTACCAGCTTGTGGTAGTTTAGCAGTAATGGAGCTTTCATCAAAAAATGTGTTTGTTTTTGAAATAAAAAGCCACAGAATGATGGAATCGCTAGTGCTGGTTTGAACAGTTAACTAATTTAAAAATGAATGGTATGAGTATAGCAGACATTAGGAAAGACTACAAGCTTCAATCGCTACATGAATCAGATGTGGCCGCAGATGCTTTTGACCAATTTACCCGCTGGTGGGGTGAGGCAGTAGCCAGTAACATTGATGAAGTAAACGCAATGACGCTTGCAACCGCAAGCCCTACTGGAATCCCTTTGGCAAGAATTGTATTGTTAAAAGGATATGATTCTAATGGGTTTGTCTTTTTCACTAATTACAATAGCCGAAAAGGACAACATCTAGCTCAAAATAATCAAGCTTGCCTATTATTTTTTTGGAAAGAATTAGAAAGGCAGGTTATCATAAGTGGAAAAGTAGAAAAGCTGCCAGAAATCGCAAGTGAGGAATATTTCTACAGTCGCCCAGCAGGAAGCAGGATAGGTGCATGGAGTTCGCCACAAAGTAGTGTGATTGAAAGCAGGGATGTGCTAGAAAAAAACGCCATTGAATATGCAGAAAAATTTGGCGAAAAAATTCCTCGTCCGGCTCATTGGGGGGGGTATTTATTAAAACCTTCATCGATAGAATTTTGGCAGGGCAGAAGCAATAGATTACATGACAGACTGTTGTATTCATTACAAACAGATGAAACTTGGACAATAAGCAGACTTGCCCCATAATGCTAAACCAAATAAAATCGATTTCATAAAAAGACATCGTAAAAATGTAAAAACTGGGTTAATATATTCTTGAAAAACCTACCCGCTAGTGAATCGGCTTAATTTGCCCGACTACAGTATTCAATTAATCAAATGAGAATAATATCAAGGTTTGTTGCAACACTTTTCCTCATACAGCTAACACAAGTAGTATGCAATGCTCAATTAATGGAAACATTTGAACATCATAGCGAGTATGGAGCATCGGTAGGTGTGGGTCATTATTTTGGAGATTTAAACACGGCAGGTTCATTAAAAAGGCCAAAATTTTCTGCCAGTGCCTTTTTTAGAATGCAATTCAATAATTATGTAGGCATGAGAGTGAATGGTAGTTATGCTTTCTTAGCCTATTCTGATACGTACAGTAGTAATTTGGTACAAAGAACCAGGAATTTAAGTTTCAATTCTGATGTATGGGAGATAAGCGTAAGTGGTGATTTTAATTTTTTTCGATTCTATCCAGAAATAGAGGGTTATCGGTTTACCCCTTATGTGAGCTTAGGGGTTGGGGTTCTATTTTTTGATCCTTATGCCTACTTAAACGGGAGGAAAGTTTTTCTCAGATCCATTGGTACGGAAGGTCAAGGAAGTACAGCCTATCCGGGCAAAAAGAAATATAGCAATATGGCCATGACCATACCATTGTGTTTTGGTATGAAATATAACATCAGCGATAGGTTAAATTTATTTGGAGAAGTTACCTATCATTTTACTAACACAGATTATCTTGATGATGTGAGCGGAACCTATGCCCCCGATGCGTTCACAAAAGCAGATATTGGTTCTAAACTTCAAGATAGAAGTTATGAGATTGGGCCAGCCATCGGCATAAAAGGAAGGCAACGTGGAAACAGTAGCCAGAAAGATGCTTATGCCACTTTTCAATTAGGGGTATCTGTGAATATCATGAGTTATAAATGTCCAAAGTTTTAGTCTAAAGTTGTTGCAGTTTTCTTACATTAGGAAACCTTTGAGATACTAATTTAGCGGTTGGGATAGAAATTTATGCACCATTTTTTCTAGTTTTTCCACATTTTACGTACAAAAACTTATAATTGCAAGGTTGTCTTTGGTACAACTTCATCATTTGAGTCATCTAAAAATTTGCAATGGTTGTTAATTTAAGTGAAGAACATAGTCTAGTAAGCAATTGGGTTTCAGAGTTGCGAGACATTAATGTGCAGCATGATAGACTACGTTTCCGAACCAATTTGGAAAGGATTGGTGGTGCTGTTGCCTATGAAATCAGCAAACTTTTGCCTTACAGTAATGTTGAAATTCAAACCCCTCTTGGTATTCATACCAGTAAGGTACTGTCACAACAACCTGTTTTAGCAACCATTTTACGTGCAGGATTACCCTTACACAATGGTATGCTACAGTTTTTTGACAAAGCAGATAATGCTTTTATTTCTGCTTATAGAAAACACAATCAAGACGGAACTTTTGAAATTAGTCTTGACTATTTGAGTTGTCCAACTTTAGACAATCGTATCATTATCATTAGTGATCCTATGCTAGCCACAGGAGCTTCACTAGCCAAAACAATTCAATTACTAAAAGATGAGGGTACTCCCGCTGCGGTATATGTTGTATGTGCTATTGCCTGTTCTGTAGGGATTGAATATTTACAAAGAGAATGTGGAAAGGATATACAGATATGGTGCGGCGATATAGATGAAGAGATCACAGCCAAGGGATATATCGTTCCAGGATTAGGAGACGCTGGCGATTTATCTTTTGGAATTAAAATGCAGTCATAGAAGAATTTATAAATGCCTTTTGTACGTTCTTTTTTTGTTCAAATACGGTCGTAAGAATGAAATTGTGTTAAAAAATCGAAGCTTCGTAAGCTTTGTACAGCAATATGTTTACTTTAGAACTCAATTTATAGCAAATGAAAAAATTATTTACACTCCAGCTATTTATTCTATTAAGTTTTGTGGTACGTGCACAAGACCCACACTTTTCGCAGTTTTTTGCTTCACCGCTTACTTTAAATCCGGCCTTTACTGGTAAATTTAATGGAGAGGTTAGGTTTAATGGAAATTATCGTAATCAATGGCCTACCATCAACAATGCCTTTATAACAACAACAGGGGCTGTCGATTTTCACGTCGGTCAAAATACCTTGCCTGAAAATGACAGATGTGGTCTTGGTGCAGTGTTTTTGACTGACAATAGTGCAGGGGGGGCGGTAAAGTTCAATTATTTTACATTCTCATCAGCCTATCACAAAGGATTAGACGAAGATGGTAATCATCAAATTAGCGGGGGTGTACAAGCCACTTATGCGAACATGTTTATTAACACAAGTCTTTTAAAGTTTGAAGATCAATTGACGTTAAATGGATTTACCAATAATTCAACTCAAGAGAATTTTTCAGGGTCAACGCTATCATCTAATTATGTAGATGTAAATGCTGGTATTCTATATAGCGGTTCATCCTCCCTTAAAAATAATTATTACGCCGGTGTTAGTTTATATCATATTAATAGACCCAACCAAAAACTTTCCGCCTCCACAAGCTTTACCTTAAACCCACGAGCCACCATCCATGCAGGGGGTTATTTGGAATTGGCACCATCAACAACATTACACCTTAGTGGTATCCAAACTTTTCAGGGTGGTGCTAGCGAAACTGTTTTAGGGACAGCAGTACAATTTACTGCAAATCCAGAAGAAGATTACCCTGCAAGCGTTTATGTAGGAACTTGGGTTCGATTAAAAGATGCGTTTATCCCTTATCTAGGGTTAGAATTCTTTGACACGAGACTTGGTGTTAGTTACGACTTTAATACATCTGCACTAAAAACAGCCAGTGAAAAACAAGGTGGAATAGAGCTATCCCTAACTTATATTTACCATCCTAACAAGGACAAACCTATTGCTTGTCCTAAATTTTAGAAGAGTCACTCTTGTAGTCTCTTGCTCTAAGTAATAATTAAAATTAAAGTAAATCCTCTTGTGAGATTTACTTTTTTTGTTCTATAGACATTCCAAATGCGGCCATATTGTCAGCAATTTTTATTTGCACAGATTTTGAAAGGCCGTATTCACTTTGCCTTTTTATTATTAAAACAATTAACTAAATGGATACTAAAAAAGAATTTGACAAATATGCTATAAAGCATAGAGGTATTAGCAGTGGTACCCTGCATAATTATCAAGCACATTTTAACCCGACTAATCTTACTCCTTATATTATTGAGGAAAGACCAATGAACATTGCTCAAATGGATGTTTTCAGCCGTTTGATGATGGATAGAATCATTTTTTTAGGTGAGGGGATAAATGATTATGTAGCCAATATTATTACTGCCCAGCTACTTTTTATGGAAAGTGTTGACAGAACAAGAGACATACAGATGTATATCAATAGTCCTGGAGGAAGTGTTTATGCCGGCTTAGGCGTTTATGATACAATGCAATTTATTAGCCCTGATGTTAGTACCATTTGTACTGGAATAGCAGCAAGTATGGGAGCTGTTTTACTTTGTGCTGGTGTAAAAGGCAAAAGAACTGCATTAAAACATAGTAGAATCATGTTGCATCAACCAAGTGGAGGAATCGGAGGCCAAGCAACAGATATTGAAATCACTGCAAGAGAAATAAAAAAATTGAGAGGAGAGTTGTATGAGGTCATAGCCGCACACAGTGGTAAAGACATTGACTCAGTAGCAAAAGACTGCGATCGTGATTTTTGGATGAAAGCAGAAGAAGCGAAAGAATACGGGATTGTGGATGAGGTTTTATTTATTAATCCGAGGAAAGCTGCTGCGCTAAAATAATTATTGAAAAGAACATTAACCGAAAATATTAGTTAAATGATACAGTCAAGATTTGCTATTAATCAATATTTGATGGAAGGCGATGAGGAAGAAAAAATAAACAATGACAAGCCAGAACAAATTGGTGCTGGTGTAATGAAAAAAATGGAGAAGCTTTTTTTTGAAAAAAGAGCAATCTATTTTTGGGGGGTAGTAGATGATAAGAGTGCGAAGGAAGTTGTTACAAAATTATTGTTACTAGAAGCAGACAATCCTGGTGAAGAGATAAAGCTTTACATAAATAGCCCTGGCGGAGTAGTTACAAGCGGAATGGTTATCTATGACACGATTAAATTAATCTCAAGTCCGGTTAGTACCATTTGTATGGGATTGGCTGCAAGTATGGGTTCGTTGTTGTTGAGTGTTGGTGCAAAAGGAAGAAGATTTATCTACCCACATGGAGAGGTAATGATACACCAACCAAGTATTGGTGGTTATTTTCAGGCTACAAGTGCTGATATTGAAATTCAAGCCGAACAGATTAGAAAGACCAAGGAATTGGGTGCAAGAATACTTGCCGAAAATTGTGGTAAAACGTTTGAACAGATTATGACAGACTTTGATCGCGATTATTGGATGGATGCTAAAGAAGCTGTTGAATATGGAATAGTTGATGGAATTTTGACACAATTATAACTTAGTATTGCTACTAGATTGTTCGTATCACTTTGTCAACACTAGAGAAAATTAAATCGTACAATTTTAAAAGGAAAATTTATTTTAAATGCCTAAACAAACTCATTTGCATTGTTCGTTTTGCGGCCGGGGTAGAGATGAAGTTAAAATCTTAATTGCTGGTCAAGAAGGCCATATATGCGAAAACTGTGTAGAACATGCCCAAGATATCATTTCGCAAGAATTGGGTTTAAAACAAGACGCATCAATAAATGGTGGTATCGGAGGTTTGAATGGAGGGTCTAATTTCAAATTGAATATTAAGAAACCTTCTGAAATCAAAAAATTTCTTGACGAATATATAATCGGTCAGGATGATGCTAAAAAAGTAATCACTGTAGCGGTTTACAACCATTTTAAAAGGATAAACCAAAAACTTTTGAACGATGATGTTGAAATTGAAAAAAGCAATATCGTTATGGTTGGGGAAACTGGTACTGGCAAAACATTAATTGCTAAAACCATCGCTCGGCTATTAAATGTACCATTTGCGATTGTGGATGCCACTGTATTTACAGAGGCAGGCTACGTTGGTGAAGATGTAGAGAGTATGCTAACACGTTTATTGCAAAACTGCAATTATGATGTTCAAGCAGCCGAAAGAGGTATCGTTTATGTTGATGAAATAGATAAGATTGCCAGAAAGGGTGATAATCCATCTATAACAAGAGACGTAAGTGGAGAGGGAGTACAGCAAGGGTTATTAAAGATGCTGGAAGGTACAGAAGTTTTGGTTCCGCCCCAAGGTGGCAGAAAGCACCCTGATCAAAAAATGATTAAAATGGATACCAAGAACATTTTATTTATTTGTGGTGGAGCTTTTGATGGTATCGATAAAGTTATAGCAAGAAGAATCAACACCAATGCAATTGGCTTTAATGTAAATAAGGAAACCCAAGAGTACCAAAGAAAAAATTTATTGCAGTTTATCAATGCACAGGATTTAAAAAGTTTTGGTTTAATACCAGAGTTATTAGGAAGATTACCAATTGTTACTTACCTAAATCCGTTAGATGCGGAAACACTGCGTAGTATTTTAACAGTTCCAAAAAATTCTTTAGTAAAACAATACGCTCGATTATTTGAATTTGAAGGAATTGAACTCTCTTTTGAAGATGCCGTTTATAATTTTATGGTTGAAAAAGCAATGGAGTATAAACTTGGTGCAAGAGGATTAAGAAGCATCTGTGAAAGTATTTTAACGGATGCTATGTTTGAAATGCCAGGGAATGGAGAAACCAAATTGCATATCACTTTAGATTATGCTGAGAATATGTTTAACAAAAGCAAACTTAGTTTGCTAAAAGTTGCATAGACTAACTTTTATAAAAAGCGATGATGTTAATGTATCATCGCTTTTTTATTGTTCCTCATTTTTAAAATTTTAAACAATACTTAGATGAATGAATTAATTGAAAAACTTACTACCGAAGCAGGCTTAACTCCTGAACAAGCGGCTAAGGCAATAGAAACTGTTGCCTCATTTGTTAAAGAAAAATTCCCGATGCTAGGTGGGGCTGTGGACAATATTTTTGGAAAAAAGCAAGATTAACCAAACTTTTTGGCCTTTAATCCATAGATCAAATAGTATAGAAGGTTATTTCTAATAATCAATCTCAAGTTTTAATCGCCGTTTCAGTTCTAGAACCAAAGGAAATTGAGCGGCGATTCTTTCGAAACGCTGTTTGCTATTGAGTTGCAAAACAGATGGAACTACTTCCTTCTCAGATTCAACTACTTTGAAAGTAAAACTAATCAATCTATTGTAATATTGTTTTTGCAAATAATCGAGCAATTTTGTTTTTTCCTGTTCTATAAATTTTTGTTGTAGGGCACTATTAACATGGACACAGAAAGTACTATCGTCTATTATTTCTAACTCAGATTGAGCAAAGGCACTACTTTGGGAATTCCTCCCTTCTTCTTTTAATTCAAGCGTGAAATCATTCCACTTTTCAAACAGAGATTCATGTGTTATCGCTATTGGATCTATAACCGGCTCAATATTGTAACGATCACCATACTTTGCTCTTAATAAATCAAGAACGCTTTTTTTATTAGAACTACTGTCATTCGGAGTAAATACCTCTGCAACTGTAGAGGCGGGGATTTTGGGTACAGCTTGTAAATAAGTTACTGATTTATTTTCTATGCCATTTTCCTTTGATGGCTGTGCTACGTTAGAATTTGGTGTAGATGGCAATATTGCAGAAAGATTAGGCGGAGTTGTTTTTTTTTCCTCTATTAGCAATTTCCCATTTGTTGACCCTGATAAGGGGACAGACTTAAGGGGCATCTTTACTTGAATCTGCTTAATTGAATTATACTGAATAGCTATTGCTCTATCCACTCGCTTCTTTTGGGAAATGTTGTCATTTTGATAGGTAATATCAATAGCTTGTTGTAAAAAGTTCAATTTAATGATAGTAAGCTCAACGTGAAGTCGCTTATTGCGAGCCATTTTAAAACTCTGCTCGCCTTCACTTAAAACATTTAATGCACTTATTAGAAAACCAGTACTTACAGAATTGGCTACTGTTTTATACTTGTTGTCCATTCCTTCTACAACGTCAAGTAGTTGTATTGCTCTTTCGTCTTTGCATACAAGGATATTTCTTATAAATTCGGAGAAGCCGTTTAGTACCATATCCCCTTCAAAACCTTTCCGATTTATTTCATCGTACAACAAAATGGCACCTGCCATATCTTGTGCAAGTAATTTCTCCAATAATTTGAAATAGTAATCGTGGTCTAAAATATTGAGGTGCTCAAGTGTATTTTGGTAGTTGACAACGCCACTTGTGAAACTAACAATCTTGTCTAAAATGCTCAATGCATCTCTCATACATCCTTCGCTCTTTTGTGCAATAACTTGTAATGCAGCTTTATCGGCTTGGATATGTTC
The DNA here is from genome assembly GCA_027486835.1 of Chitinophagaceae bacterium. GTDB lineage: Bacteria > Bacteroidota > Bacteroidia > Chitinophagales > Chitinophagaceae > Parasediminibacterium. The sequence goes on along the minus strand of JAIXOJ010000044.1, from coordinate 43,755 downwards.
TTTATCAATAATTTCTTGAAGGTGTTCAACAGTGTCGTTGGTGGTAATACGTTTAAAATCAAAAATTTGACACCTACTCAATATCGTAGGTAAAATCTTATGCTTTTCTGTTGTTGCTAAAATGAAGATGGCATAGCTTGGAGGCTCTTCAAGTGTTTTAAGAAAAGCATTAAAGGCCGCAGTTGTTAACATGTGTACCTCATCTACAATATACACCTTGTATTTCCCAGCTTGTGGCGCAAACCTAACTTGTTCCACTAGGCTACGTATATCATCAACAGAGTTATTGCTGGCAGCATCTAATTCATGAATATTCATGCTTGCTCCTGCGTCAAAAGAAGTACAACTGTTACAAGTATTGCAGGCTTCACCTTCCGATGTTTGATTGGTACAGTTTATTGTTTTAGCAAGAATTCTGGCGCAGGTGGTTTTGCCTACTCCCCTTGGTCCACAAAACAAAAATGCATGCGCCAATTGATTGTTTTTGATGGCATTTTTTAATGTGGTAGTAATATGGCTTTGACCTACTACTGTATTAAAGTTTTGAGGGCGGTACTTTCGTGCAGATACAATAAATTTATCCATAGCAGTGCCGCAAGATAAGCAGGATAATTCTTTTAGGGGATAGCTGTTCGCTTACATCAATTCCTAGAAACTTATAGAAGGCTATTAAAATTGCGAATACTATTTCCAAATAAGCTAACATAATGCGCCTTCATCTTAGTCTAAAAGAACTAACCTTTTTACGCTTAGCCTTTTATTAAATACTGGTATAAGTTTAACGGGTTTTTCAAAAGTGTACCTTTTTTTCAACAATTGATAGTACAACCATTTGTAATGATTTAAACTAAATTTTGGACAAATCGAATGAGCGTTGTTTTCTTTTTTCGGGTATTTTAAAATCCTAATAAAAATCTAGAATTAGTAAAATCTGATCTCAAATCGAACAAATAATCACTGAAAAAATAAACTTGCACAATAAATAGGATTTTCACTCGTTATATATTAGGTTGGTTTTGTACCTCCAAAGGTTTATAACTGGTTTTTATTCTTAAGGCGGATTGAATTGCTGTTTAGTTTACTTGAGTATTGATTACATAATTAGTATATTTAATAGTTGATTTTATACTTTTTACACTATTTCTAAATTGGATTTGTAAAATGTATGGTATCCTATTTTGTTGATTGTTATTTTACTCTATTTTTACACGATATTATTATTCGCCATGCTTGATGGTTTCAATTTCTACATGGCATTAATCCTTTAATAATCCAAATCTTTATAACTGCCTTTTTTATTTATAAAATTCTATTAATAGAGAAATGAGAATGAATCGTTTTTGCTTTTTTTTATTGAGCACCATGCTTGTTTTGGGATGCGCTCCTACTGTTAATTTAGATAGCTGGGTTTCAGAAAAATATGTGGAGTCTTTCCCGCCTCCTCCCCCTGCAAAAAGCTACATTACCTTTAAAGTAATTGATACTGCCGCCGCAAACGATAGTAAGGCATCTATTACCAAAGAGAAGGAGAAAACAAAATCTTCTACTGGTATCACTAGCAAATGGCATTATTATAATGTTTGTGCCATTAATCCTGTTATCCCCTTGACAAGTTTTAGTAAAACGGTGTTATTCTATGCACCCAGAAAGAAGTTAAAAGAAAAGTTGAATGGTAAAACCATTGAATTAACGCTTGCTACCATCCCTCATCATTTCAGTTTCATAAATAATGGGTCTAAATTTTTTGGAGTTGGTTCCGAAGAACTTTACATCAAACCTGAGAAAAAGAGTTTAATAATATCTTATAGGGTATTAGATGGAAGTACAGAAGTAAAAACTGGCGTAATTACAATCCCTAATGTGGACAAAGTGGTTGACCAACCACTCTCTGAGCCTACTAAAGTGGCCACCAAAAATTATCTTGATCAGTATGATGCTAGCATAACTGCAATGAGTAAAACATTCCTCGATAAACTTGTTGCCGAATTATAATTGGCACATTTAACACAAAAAAAAGCGGCTAGAGGGTTTTTCCTTTAGCCGCTTTTTTTATTTCTTATTCCAATCTTAGCAACTTTCTTTCGACTTAGTTCTAGAATGTTTCTTAACTCATTTAATCTTCCCACACAGTTAGTCCTTCACTACAATTTGAGCAGATGTCTATGTTTTTTCTGCTGGTCATCAATTCTGTTCTAAATTGTTTGTAGTTATCGTTGTTCCATGTTTCCTTGAAGCTTTGTGTTTTCAAATTTCCAAGCCTGTGGGTTGCATCTTTATCAAAACAACAAGGTACCACTAGCCCGTCCCAAGTAATCACATTCGCATGCCACAATTTCCAACAATGGTTTTGTAACCCACTTTTCGATTTCACTTTGCCATCTTTGTCTTTTTTATAGCGGCTGTATTTTTCTATGGTTGGAATCAATTGGTTTGGGTCATTTTCAAAATCATATACCTGAGCTGTTTTATAGCGAACTTGATCTACGCCTACTTCCAATCCCAGTTTTTTAACGGCTTCTATTTGGTGTTCGTTTGGCTTAACAACTAAGAATTGGAAAAAAATAAATGGCGTTTTACTGTTCAATTCCTTTTTCCATTTCACAATGTTTTTAGCCCCCTCTATCACTTTCTCCAATTTACCCCCCACTCGGTATTGCTGATAAACATCTTGCGTTGTTCCATCAATGGAAATAATCAACCTATCTAATCCGCTTTCTACAGTTTTCTTTGCACGCTCGTCAGTAAGGTAGTGTGCATTAGTACTAGTGGCAGTGTATATGCCTTTGCTGCTTGCATATTTTACCATGTCTAAAAAGTCAGGATTTAGATAGGGTTCACCTTGAAAATAGAAAATCAGGTATAAAATCTCTTTGTGAATATCATCAATCGTCTCCCTAAAGAAATCCTTTTTTAGCATTCCAGTGGGGCGGGTAAATTCTCTAAGTCCACTAGGGCATTCAGGACACCGAAGGTTACAGCTAGTGGTTGGTTCAAAAGATATGGAAATTGGATAGCCCCACTGAACTGGTTTTTTCAAGAATTTACTTATTTGATAGCTTGACATGACAAGTGTAGCATTCCAAAGCCTTCGAAAAGTTAGTTTCTTTATTAAATTAATACTGTCTGTCCAGTTAAAATACACCATAGTGGTAAAAGTAATGGGCTTTTGGTAAATGAATTTGTTTGAACCCGCTTACTTTCCCTTTTCGTAAACACATTTTGAAGAAGGATGGCAACACTAAACGGTGGGAAATAAAATATTTTGCCCTTAATCAGTGATCCTTAGTTTAATCCTGAAACCTTTAAATAAAAAAGTGTGTACTCAATTTACACTGCAAGCAGGCAAATGAATACACACCTTATTATCGATTGCAGAAATCCCTTCATTAACTTTTAATGCTGGGGGACATTAATTTGTTAGTCACCAATTCAACTATGCCAAATCCAGTTTAATTTGTAATTCCTTAAACTGCTTTTGATCTATAGGTCCAGGAGCATCTAGCATTACATCCCTTCCGCTGTTGTTTTTAGGGAAGGCTATAAAATCTCTGATGCTTTCACTTCCACCAAGAATGGCACATAGCCTATCAAAACCAAAAGCAAGGCCGCCGTGAGGAGGTGCTCCATATTCAAACGCTCCTAGCAAGAATCCAAACTTGTGCAAGGCTTCTTCTTCGCTCATGCCCAAGGCGGCAAACATTTTCTCCTGCAATTCTCTTTGATAAATTCGTATGCTGCCTCCACCAATTTCATTGCCATTTAGCACCATGTCGTAGGCATTTGCTTTGATATTACTGTAAGGATGTTCCAAATATTTCGAAGCATCTGCAATTGTAGGCTCGTTGTTAATCATCACCTCAATTTGATCTGGTTTTGGAGAGGTAAATGGATGATGTCTTGCCACCCATCTGTTCTCTTCTTCCGCATATTCAAACAGAGGAAAATCTAATACCCACAGTAACTTAAACTCATCATTTTTCCTAAGCCCAAGCCTACTGGCCATTTCCATCCGTAAATCGCTTGTTGCTTTTCTGGTGCGCTCTTCATTACCCGCTAATACCAAAACCAAGTCGCCAGGTTGTGCATTGGCTGCATCTGCCAATGCCTTCAATTGGGTTTCAGGGTAAAATTTATCTACACTGCTTTTGTAGCTACCATCTTTATTACACTTAATAAACACCAACCCCTTCATTCCGATCTGTGGCCTTTTCACCCATTCTGTCAGCTCATCTGTCTGTTTTCTTGTGTATTCGCTACAACCTGGGGCTGCAATAGCCAACACCGTTTCAGCACTGTTGAACACGGAAAAATCACTGGCTAGTGCCGCATGTTCTGCGCCATTAGTCCCTTCATTAAAGACAGCTGCATTCCTTGTTGGAAAGGCGTGCTTAGGAAATTTTAGATTGGCTATTTCCATTCCAAAACGGATATCTGGCTTGTCATTCCCATAATTCCACATGGCTTCTTCCCATGTAATGCGCTTTACTTGTTCCGTATAGTCTATGTTTTTCACATCCTTGAAAATTCGTTTAACCAACCCCTCAAACATTTGCAAGATGTCTTCCTGTTCCACAAAAGCCATCTCACAGTCAATTTGTGTAAACTCTGGTTGCCTGTCTGCACGTAAATCTTCATCTCTAAAGCACTTTACTATTTGGTAATAACGGTCATAACCACTTACCATTAATAATTGCTTGAAAGTTTGCGGGCTTTGCGGCAGTGCATAAAACTGTCCAGCATTCATGCGGCTAGGCACTACAAAATCTCTAGCACCTTCGGGGGTAGATTTGATTAGAAATGGAGTTTCAATGTCCATAAACTGGTGTTCATGCAAATAGTTTCTGGCACTTCTGTTTACAGCATACCTCAATTCTAAATTACGCTTCACTGCATTCCTCCGCAAATCCAAGAAACGATACTTCATGCGCAGATCATCCCCGCCATCTGTATCGTCTTGTATGGTAAAAGGGGGTACTGCACTCTTGTTAAGAATACTAAATTCTGTAACTAACAGTTCTATTTCACCTGTTGGAATGTTTGCATTTTTATTGCTTCGCTCATTCACTGTTCCTGTAGCTTGAACCACAAACTCTCTTCCCAAGGGTTGGGCATCCAATTTTGCATTCAGCGATTCGTTAAATAATAATTGGGTAATACCGTACCTGTCTCTTAAATCAACGAAAGTGATACTACCAAATTTGCGAACAGTTTGAACCCACCCAGCTAGGGTAACAGTTTGTCCTGCCTGTTCTATTCGTAATGCTCCACACGTGTGCGTCCTATACATTTATAAATATTTTTATTGGCGGCAAATATATATTAATTGAATGCCCGCCGCCGCTTAGTAAGTTGTAACAATAAAGTTGTTTGTGGTAGGGGGTAAGGCTTATGGAAACTAACCATGAAATGCCGATTTTATTTGGGTAAATCCATGCAGCCCTTATGGTATTATCCTAACATGCTTCTATGAATCCAAGCTTTATCCAGCACAGCCAGTTGTAACACCACCCAAAAAAAGATGGTTCTATCAATTCAAATCGTTTTAGCCTTTAAAATACAATTGCTACACTTCTCTTCTCAACCTAGCCACTGAAAAGTTTAGTTGTTCTCGGTATTTGGCAACGGTTCTTCGGGCAATATTGTATCCTTTTTCGTTGAGCATGTCGGTTAGCTCGTCATCGCTCAACGGCTTTTGTTTGTCCTCTGCATCTATCATATTGCTCAATATTTCTTTCACCTCTGTGGTACTCACCTCCTCGCCACTGTCGGTACTAATGCTTTCGCTGAAAAAATATTTAAGGCGGTAAGTGCCAAATTCGGTTTGTACAAACTTGCTACTCGCCACACGGCTTACGGTGCTGATGTCTAAGTGTGTTTTTTCGGCAATGTCTTTTAAAATCATTGGTTTCATCAGCAACACATCACCCGTTTGAAAAAAATCTTCCTGATGTTTCATTATCGCACCCATGGTGGACATTAGGGTAATCTGCCTTTGTTGAATCATTTCAATAAACCACTTTGCACTGTCAATTTTTTGTTTAATGAAAATGACGGCTTCCTTCTGGCGTTTGTCTTTCTTGTCGCCATGTTCATACTGGCGCATCATTTCTTTATAACCCTGACTTATTTTTAGTTCTGGTGCATTTTTAGAATTGAGTGATAATTCAAGAATTCCGTTGTTGTTCACAATGTAAAAATCAGGAACAATATAACTTTCCGCCTTATTAAATTCTCCAATGTTGCCACCAGGTTTGGGGTTTAACTTAATAATTTGATGAATCACATCTTTCAGCGAATCATCGGAAAGTGTCAGTCCTTTTTTTATTTTATCGTAATGCTTCTTGATAAACTCATCGTAATATTTGGTAAGCACTTGGATGGCCATTTCTACTGCTATGCCTTCGCTTTGTTTTCTTTTCAATTGGATAAGTAAACATTCCTGCAAATCCCTAGCACCCACCCCGGGTGGATCAAACTGCTGTATTTGTTTGATAATGCTTTCAATTTCTTGCGTATTGGTAATAATGTTTTGACGGAAAGCCAAATCATCTTCAATAGAAGTAAGCTCCCGTCTTAGGTAGCCGTCATCGTCTAAGCTGCCCACTATTTGTTCAGCTATTTTATATTTTCTATCGTCAAATTCTAACATACCCAACTGATCTAGCACCAAATCGAAAAAACTACTTTCCAATTTAATGGGTATGGTTTGCTTGTCGTCCATTTCTGGATAATTATCGTCCTTCATGCGGTATTCGGCAATTTCCCCTTCGTCGTCCAATATGTATTCGCTTAGGTCGGGTTCATTGTCAAATTCTTCCGTAGCAGGCTCTTCTTCCGCCTCTGTTTCTGTTTTGGGTTCTTCTGGCTCTTCGTCTTCAATTGACTCTTCCGCATCAATATCTTCTTGGGCATCCTCCTCTTCAATAACCTCATTTTCTTTGTCATCCCCCATCTCCAAAGCTGGATTTTCTTCCAGTTCTTCCTTAATTCTTTCCTCTAAAATAGCGGTAGGAATTTGATAGAGTTTCATTAACTGAATTTGCTGAGGCGATAGCTTCTGAAGTAATTTTTGTTGCAAAGACTGACCAAGTGCCATAATTATATGTAAAGAGTAAAAGTTCAAAAAAGTGTGGGTAATGCCTACCCATTTATGCACACAAAAATAGATGGCTTATCCCGCTGCATTTTGCTGTGTGGATAAACCATCTATTTTTTAGTTACGAATTAAGAATTTTCAATTAACTACCATCCATCGCCGTCTAGCAAATTGCCTAATCCTCCCAATACACTACCTTCTTCTCTGCGCCGTCCAATTCCGTAGGACAATATTCTTGAAGCTAGTCTGCTAATGGGGAGGCTTTGAATCCAAACAATTCCAGGGCCAGTGAGTGTAGCGAAAAACAATCCTTCGCCGCCAAAAATGGTGTTCTTAATGCCCCCTACAAACTGGATATCATAGTTTACACTTGCTGTAAAACCAGCAATACAACCAGTGTCAATTTTCAATGTTTCGCCAGCACGCAACTCTTTTTGTTGCACAAATCCACTCGCATGAAGAAAGGCTTTGCCATCACCTTCTAACTTTTCCATGATAAAACCCTCGCCGCCAAACAAACCAGTACCTAATTTTCTTTGAAACTCAATGCCTACACTCACCCCTTTTGCAGCGCATAAAAAAGCATCTTTTTGGCAAATAACCTTATAGCCCAATCTGCTTAAATCTAACGGCACAATTTTTCCTGGGTATGGCGAAGCAAAACTTACACATCTTTTGCCATGGCTAATGTTGGTGAAAGCAGTCATAAATAAGTTTTCGCCTGCTAGCACGCGTTTACCCGCTGTAAACAATTTGCCCAGAAGACCAGACTGTTGTGTACTTCCATCGCCAAACATGGTTTCCATTTGGATGCCATCGTCCATCATCATAAAGGCACCTGGTTCTGCAATAGCCGTTTCGTTGGGGTCTAGTTCTACCTCCACATATTGCATCTCTTCACCAAAAATTCTAAAGTCAATTTCGTGATTTTGTATCATAAAAAAATAATTTTGAGGCTAAGATAAAGGCAAATTGAAACCGACTAACTATGAATGGTGAAACGGCAAAATGCAAATGATAAAAGGTTATACTATAGTGGTCTGGTTGTTACTCAAACAGAAGCCCTATTGTTTTTCAAACTATTGCAGCAATGAGCGTAATGCTAGAAATTATGTTTGATCATGTTTCCTTTTTTTTAAAAGGGAAACACCCTTTAATCGATGATTATGTTTAATGTCTGCTGAAAATTGATATTGGCATTCTAACCGTAAACAAGTTTCCAATCATCATCCAGAGCAAAAACCTAATAACCAAACCAATCATTAAATCCATAAATCCATCCATAAACAGGATTATCTAAACAGACGTTCTTTTTATTTTTTCTGCTTCGCAAATAAACCCGCTTACTCATAAAAGGGGATAATATCGTGCATCAACTTCTCAAAAGCTTTAAGTTCTCGTCAAGTTTAACTGCTAGGTATTCCGATTACATTTTTTATCTAGTATAAAGTATAAGATTTCCATTTTCTGATTGTCCTTCGCAAATACAATCTACATCATTCTTGATACAATCTACATCGTTTTTGATACAATCAATATTGTTCTTGATACAAACAATGCTATTTGTGATACATTCTACACTATTTGTGATACATTCAATACGGTTTTGGATTTATTATACACTATAATTGATACGCTTTTTACAATTTTTGATTAATTCTTCACAATATTGATATAATCTTCATCATTCTTGATACATTCCTCACTATTCTTGATGCAATCTTGACTGTTTTTGATGCGTTCTACAGCTTTCTAAATATTCCTCACCTTCGCTGATACATTCCTCACCTTCGCTGATATATTCCTCACCTTCGCTGATATATTCCTCATCTTCGCTGATATATTCCTCACCTTCGCTAATACATTCTTCACCTTCGCTAATACATTCCTCACCTTCGCTGATACATTCCTCATCTTCGCTGATATATTCTTCACCTTCGCTGATACATTCTTCACCTTCGCTGATACATTCCTCACCTTCGCTGATATATTCTTCACCTTCGCTGATACATTTTGCTTAGTATTATTATCAGCAGAGTCAAGACCATTAATCAAATTGTACATTCATTTAGCCAAAAATCAATGTACAATAGCTTCCGTCTAGATTATAATTACAGATTGCTTAGTTGTTACTAGCATTATCGACACTTAATTATTAGCAAGTAAAAAGAATATTTTCACCAAGAAGGCACAGCGCTACTAAATTCTGTGGTACTCAGTAAAATCGCTTTGTTGCGCTATGAAATATAAAGATTGACAGCGCACTTTTTTGGGGGTGAAGCAAATAAGCACAGGGGCGAAAAAAATTTATCCCCTATATGTACACTGAAAAAAAATTTGCGCAGCAGCATTAACTACCTTATCCGCCATTAATAGTTCGTAGCCACGGAGGCTTTGTAATTCACGGATTGTTATAAAAAAGAGGATAACCGAACTGTAGCTTACGACCCAACCACTATTACTTAACAATTTAAGATAAACAGTGGAGGTTTATATTTGGCCTCTTTTTATAGAAATTAGATAGTTGAATGATACATTACGACAGGTTTGTTTTAGAGAATGGATTAAGGGTATTGGTTCACCAGGATTTAAGTACCCCAATGGCGGTGGTAAATGTGATGTACGATGTGGGTGCGCGGGATGAGGATCCCAATAAAACAGGATTTGCTCACTTGTTTGAACACCTAATGTTTGGCGGAAGCATAAACATTCCAGACTATGACGAACCCTTGCAGCGTGCTGGTGGTGAGAACAATGCCTACACAACTAACGATTTAACTAATTATTACATCAGCCTCCCTGCTGAAAATATTGAAACTGCTTTTTGGTTGGAAAGTGACCGTATGTTAAGCCTTGCTTTTAGCCATAAAAGCCTAGAAGTACAGCGAAAAGTGGTGTGCGAGGAGTTTAAGGAACATTATATTAATAAGCCTTATGGCGATGTGTGGTTTAAAATGCGCTCATTGGCCTACAAACAACACCCTTACAGATGGATGACTATTGGCAGTGAACTTAGCCATATTGAAAATGCTACTATTGAAGATGTGAAAGCCTTCTTTTTTAAGCATTACCGCCCGGTGAATGCTATTTTGGTAGTAGCGGGAAATGTTACCACTGAGAAAGTAAAGGCTTTGGCTGAAAAATGGTTTGCCCCTATTGAAATGGGTGAAAAATACAATAGAAATATACCCACAGAACCCAAACAAACTGCACCAAGATTAGAAAAAGTATATGCCGATGTGCCGTTGGATGCGCTTATCAAAACATGGCACATCGATGCACGTTTAGAGCACGGGTATTATGTGGCGGATATGATTACGGAGATTTTAGGTGGCGGAGGCTCCTCCCGTTTGTACCAAGCCTTGGTGAAAGAGCAACAGTTGTTTTCTAATATTGAATGTTATCATTTTGGCAGTATCGAACGCGGATTACTGACCATAGAAGGCAAGCTGGTAAAAGGTGTTGCTATGGAAACTGCCAATGAGGCGGTGGAAGCGGTTTTGCAAAAAATGAAAGAGGAGTTGGTGCAGGAACAGGAATTGCAGAAAGTAAAAAACAAAACTGAAAGCGGTATTGCCTTTGAAGACATGGGGGTTTTAAATCGTGCCACAAGCTTGGCCAATTATGAATTGCTGGGCGATGCTAGTTTAATGAATACGGAATTAAAAAGGTATCAAACCATTACTGTACAGGACATTCAGCAGTACAGCAAAACCATTTTTGATGTAAACAATAGCAATACGCTATTTTATTTCAGTAAAAATTAAAAGCATTAGGAAAAAGGTATTATCAGAGGGTGAGTAAACCATCGTTTATGGTGTTGCTCACCCTCTCCAAAAAAACTATTCGACTAGATTGAAGGATACAATACCAATAAATAGTATTGCCGCATCAATCAATAGACACTTACCGTTTGTGTCCAGCTAAATAGCTTACCCACCCCTAACACCTTGTCCCCAACACCTAACCCCTAAGACTATTATGCAGACCGCATCGGATTCCGCTTACCAATCACCCATTTTGACGTTTCCTGCAAAAATTATTTCCTACATTTTTCATCCTTTATTTATACCTACCTACGTATTCTTGTACTTACGGCGTGAATTTAGGTTTGAGTTTGCAGGGATAACCGATTGGCAACTCCAGATGCGGGTGTTCAGTGTGTTTTGGATGACGGCCTTTTTTCCTGCGTTTGCGGTGTTCCTATTGTGGCGGTTAAAATTTAGCGATAGCATTTTTTTGCGCACGCAAAAAGAGCGCATCATTCCCTATTTCATTACCATGTTTTTTTATTGGTGGATGTACTACCTAAGTCGCACATTTACCGATCAGCCAGCGGTTTTAAAGTTTTTTTATTTTGGCATTTTCGCTTCCGCATCAATAGGTGTGTTTTTCAATAATTATTTCAAAATAAGTTTACATGGCATAGCGATGGGCGGAGCATTAGCAGCCATTATTTTATTTGCCTTTTATTACCAAACACCTTCAGGTTTGGCTATCAGTATAGCTTGTTTTTTAACTGGTCTTGTAGGCACTTCCCGTTTATTGGTAAGCAACCATACCTCCTTCGAAGTATTCACAGGTGTAATGCTCGGCGCAGCTTGTCAATTGATAGGATGGTGGTTTGTTTAGGTAAAGCTTGCTTCTAAGAGATGGCGGGAATTATTTGTGGCACTTTTGAACAACAAGTTTATAGTTCAACATTAGCACCGAAGCGATAAGCGTTAACTCCCTTAATTCAACATTAAATCGTTCATGACAAATCACTTTCCTACCATTCCATAACCCCTAACCAGACAGGGCATTTCTTCATTTTTTCCAACTATTATTTTCATTTGTTTATGTGGTATAGATTAGGTCAGTTTATCCTCCGAAATAGGCTTCCATTGCTCATCGCCCTGATGCTCGTGAATGTGTTTGCAGTGTATAAAGCTTCGCAGATTAGGCTGAGCTATGACTTCTCAAGAGCCATTCCTACCGATAATCCTAAATACCAAGACTTTCAAACCTTTAAAAAAATATTTGGCGACGATGTGGGTACCGTAGTGGTAGGCATAGAAAGCAATCAATTCTTTACCCCTAAACTGTTTAATGAGGTAGTAAAACTCGAAAAAAAAATAAAAGCCGTACAAGATGTAAAAGATGTGTTGGGCGTATCCGATGCAGTAAACATACTCAACGATACAGGAGCTAAGAAATTTAAAACTGAACCTATTTTCCGCAAGCAATACCAATCGCAAAAAACCCTAGACAACGATAGAGCCTTGTTTGAAACCCTACCTTTCTATCGTAGCTTATTATACAATCCTGCCACACATTGCTACCTTATTGGCATTACTGTTGACAAAGACACCATTAACAGTAAAAGTCGTTCTAGGCTCATCAATCAATTGCTACAGCCCATTCAAGAAATTGAAAAAGAGGCCGGCATTACCCTACAAATAAGTGGCTTGCCCTATTTACGAACCATCATTGGCGACCGCATAAAGGCCGAAATGAATTATTTCCTTATTGGCTCCTTTTTATTATCGGCCATCACCTTACTGCTTTTTTTCCGAAGCACCAGTGCAATGGTCATGAGTTTATTTGTGGTAGGCATGGGTGTGGTTTGGAGTCTGGCAACGATGGTACTCTTTGGATATAAAATAACCCTGTTAACTGCATTGATTCCACCATTGATTGTGGTTATTGGCATCCCCAATTGCATTTACTTTTTAAATAAATACCACACCGCCTATCAAGACACTGGCAACAAAGAAGAAGCACTCAAGGTAATGGTAGGCAAAATGGGTATTGTAACCCTTTTCTGCAACATTGCGGCGGCTGTAGGTTTTGCGGTGTTTGCTTTTACAAGAAGTGCTTTACTCAAAGAATTTGGCGTGGTTAGTGGAATTAATATCATGCTGCTGTTTGTTATTTCGTTGGTTTTTATCCCTGCCGTGTTAAGTTATTTACCCGCACCCAAGCCCAAGCACGTTCGCTATCTGCGTAATAAAACATTAGAGCATTTGCTGGTACGCATAGAGTATTGGGTGTTTAACCATTCTAAATGGATATATGGAATCACACTAGTAGTAACGGGACTTTCTGTGGTAGGTATGTTTCGGCTAAAGAGTGAAGGATTTATTGTAGATGATTTGCCTAAAAAGGACAAGATTTATACCGATTTAAAATGGTTTGAAACCAATTTTGAAGGAGTTATGCCTTTGGAAATCATGATTGACACCAAAAAGAAAAAAGGACTGTTTCGCAGTACCAAGCCCATCAATAAAATTGATGAACTCAGTGCTTACATAGCCGAAAAACCCGAAACAGGCCGTCCACTCAGTTTTGTAGAAGGATTAAAATTTGCCAAACAAGCCTATTTTGATGGGGATAGCAACAGCTACAATGTTCCGGCCGATGTGGACATGGCCTTCTTGGGAAGTTACTTAAACACCAAAGGTGAGCAAGCAAATACGGGAAAAAATGCCAACAACAATGCCTTAAAATTGATGAACCGCTTTATTGATAGCAACAAACAAATAGCTAGGGTAAGCGTAAACATGAAAGACATTGGCAGCAAAGCCCTGCCCATTTTGCTTAAAGATTTTGAAAACAAGAGCCACGAAATCTTTGATACAAACAGCTATAAAGTAACCTTCACAGGTAGTTGTGTAACGTTTTTAGAAGGGTCTTCCTTCATCATCAAAGGGTTACAGGAGAGTATTTTATGGGCTTTTTTGCTCATCACCCTGTGTATGTTATACCTGTTTAAGTCGTTGCGGATTGTGGTGTGTTCCTTAATTCCCAACATCATCCCCCTAATTATCACCGCAGGGGTCATGGGCTGGGTCGGCATTAGCCTAAAACCTTCCACCGTATTGGTGTTTAGCATTGCGCTAGGAATTGCCATCGACGTAACCATCCGTTTTCTAATCAACTATAAACAGGAGCTACCCTTATATGCAGGAAGGGTAAATAGAACATTGGTACAAACCATCCGCCACACGGGCATTAGTATTATTTACACGTCCTTGGTATTAATTGCCGGCTTTATCATTTTCTGTTTCAGCAGCTTCGGTGGCACCATTGCCTTAGGCTGGCTCACCTCGCTTACGCTAGTAACTGGTACCATTACCAACTTAGTACTCCTGCCTGTGCTTATTAAGCACATGTCGCCAAAAGAAAAATAGGGGTTAGTGGGAATTGAATTGTTATGGAGGCTGCTTATAATTAAAGTACATTAATTATAAGTTCTTAGCATGTTGTAGCAGATGGATATCTACCCTTAACCCAAATTTTTTAACCACATTCCCAATTTTAGAGAACGATATTTATCAACATGAACGATAAAATTCGATAGAATCCGTTTTGTAGTAAACTTTTTTTCATGGAATATGACTGATTTAACGCTATTATATTTTCCTGATATGCAATTGGGTGATATTCGAAGGAACGATCGTTTTGTATCCATTGTTAACAACATTGTTTCCAAACCAAGCGGAAGCATCCTCCAGTAATGTAAAGACTGGAACGAAACAAAGGAAGTATATCATTTTTTGGACAATAAACAGGTTAAACTAGCTAGGTTTGAATCTGCTGTCCAGTCACATGTATACCTGAGGAAAGTTGTGAATTAGTGTTTACTAAAGAGCAATGGGGTGTTCTGTATATGCTAAGTACAAAAAAGACAGCGCTACCAACCCAACCGCCAACGATAGGAGAAGCGGTTAAATGCATAGGTTGCCTAGGAGGTCATTTAGGACGCAAATCTGATGAGCCACCAGGAGTAAAGGTAATTTGGCGGGGATATAGAAAACTAATGGCAGCAGTGGAGCTATATGAAATGTTGCAAAAAATCAATCGGACTAACAACGGAAAAAACGTGATTTTATTGTGTAAAGGGGAGAATAAAATTTGGGTAATAGGTAGCGCCAAAGGAGAGGGAACTAGAATTCTTTACTGGTATAAATTACAAGAGTTTTTCAACCTGTGATTATTTGATTCATGGAACTCCACATTTTGAAATTAGCGTATTTCAAATATTAACTGCATGACGGTTTTGTAGAATTGCTGCAAAAAAAACTTTTTGCACCCATTTGGAAATAGAATTCCATGTCATTAGGCTAAGTAAGATTTTAATGGGGTTGCCATCATTAGCTTCTTCGTATTTCTAATTCATCCCCTTTTTAATAAATACCCTCGACTTAATACAATTGACCTTAACGATTCAATTTAATTTATCCCTTTGGGATTTGATGTTTATAGAAAAATGAGGTCGATTATACGTGTATCGAGGTCGTTTACACATGTAAAGCGGTCATTTACACGTGTATGAAGATTCCGTAAACGTGCATAGCATAAAAGCATTCAAAAACACGAGATTACTTGCTTTAAACGCAGGCTTAGCCATTGTGCGAGCTGTTAAGGCTAGCTAATATCGATAAACAGATAAAAGGAATTTCCAAATCAAATTTGTTCCGCTTTACCTGTTATTTTAAGTAGCAAAGGGTATCTGCCTATTAGTTATTGGTATTTGGGTGTATTCTTAGTCAATCGATGACAGTAACTGGGTTGATTATTTCTTTAATAGCGTTGTTGAATAGTTTCTTTATTAACATTGATAACCAAATTACAGCTTTCATGACTTATCCAACGTGATTCATGACATTTCCAGTGTAGTTTGCATGACATCCAGACTGTTGCGAATGATATCCGGACTGTTACACATGACATCCAGCATATTGCGTGAGAAAGGAACTAAAAAGGGGTGCCGGAATATTTGGACGGACACATAATTCCACCCCCTACGACGATTGGATGGTTGGGTTGCGTGTATCATTTGCCGTAGGCGGGATTAGAAAAAATAGCGTGGTGTCTGAAAACTATTTGACTGTATGTGTGGGTTTGGTAGGGGTTTGGATAATACATAATTGTTATCCACCCATACCAACAAAAAAACCGCAAACACCGCTTCTAAAAAAGCGAGGGTCTGCGGTTTTTTTTATTGTGCTAGTTGTATAGGAGAAACTAGCCTATAATTTAATATTTAAACCAAGCATGTAATTGATACCGGCCATGGGGAAATAGTAGTTGCCATTGGCTAAGGCACCACTGTAAATGCCAGGATAAGTAGCACCATTTGATTCGTACTTTCTGTCAAACACATTGTTCACTTGGGCTATCAACGTACTTTCTTTTACCCATTTGCTCTTAAGGGTTAGGGTTGCTCGAATGGCTTGGGTGTAATAATCGGACAGTGCGCGTTGGTCGTTTTGGGTATTGTCTAGGTATTGCTTACTAACAAATTTGCTAATGAGGCTGAACTCAACATATTGGCAGGGCTCTATATTAATGGTTGCGCCTGCAATGGTGGAGGGCGAAAATGAAATGGTACTGTTATTATGTTCTATGGCAGTATCGCCTAAGAGATTGTAACTATCGTCGTACTTATACAGGTATTGCGTAAACTGCTTTATCTTATTGCTGCTTAACGTGAGGTTGGCAGCTACATTGAGCCAATTGGTAATAACGGCGGTCCCTTGTAGTTCAATACCTCTTCTAAAGCTTTTTGGGGTATTGATTCTAATGGGGTATCCAGCATCGTTAAGTTTTCCAGTAAGCACCAATTGGTCTTTGTAGTCCATCGAATAAAGGGTAGCACCATAGCTGTATTTATTGCCTCGTTTTTCAAAACCTATTTCTACATCGCCCAAATGTTCAGCAGAGGGATTGTTATTGAGGGCATTTTCAAAATCGGTTCTGTTGGGTTCTTTGTTAGCTATTGCATAGCTAGCATACACTTGCCATCCGTTTTTGTGGTAGGTAATGCCCAGTTTGGGATTCCAGAAATTGAAGTTTTTACTTATCAAGCGAGTTGGGTCGCTGTCAAAGCCATTCATCCGGTGAAACACATACTTATACTGTAGGTCGGTGTAGAACAATATGTTTTTGTTTAATTGATGCTCCCATTTGGCATACACATTTCCCTCTCCTTTTAGTGCATCGTTATAATAATATTGATGGTCTTTATTCACCCCTCCATCTTTTGCCCAGATCACATAGCCAATGTGGGCACCTTCGTACCTGCTCCAGCCACCGCCTAAAATGAATTGGTCTTTGGTGGTTTTATATTGAAGCGCACCAATTTGTCCATAAAATTTATTGTCTAACCAACGCTGGCGAACCATGTTTGATTTAGCAATAGTGGTGGTACCGATGGTTATATCTGGTAAGTTAAAAGAGCTGTAATAGGCAGAATCAAGGTATTCTTCATAATATCCTTTGCCTTGGGTGAGAAAAAATGCCGTGTTAAACGACCATTTTTTGTTGATAGCGTGGTTAACAAACAGTTGGTAATGGTTCTGTTGATAATTATCCGTTTGGTTGGAATAAGTATAGGGGTTATAAGTGCGGTTTGAGGGTAGTATGTCTTCTGAAACACCATACCAAGCCTGATAAGTTTTTTCTTTTCCTGAAAAAATATTTGCCCTAACGGATGTGGTCTTGTTGATGTATGCAGCCGATATAGCATAAGATTGAAGGTCGGAACTAGCCCTATCTATAAAACCGTCACTTTTTATTCGGCTCAACCTTGTATCCACCGTAAAATGTCCATTAATTAAGCCAGAACCCGCTTTGATGGTATTTTTTAGTGTGTTAAATGAGCCGTAGCTGTTGTTGAACTCTGCGTAAGCTTTTTCATTAAAATCATTGGTTTGTAAATTTATCCCTGCCCCAAAAGCACCCGTACCGTTGGAGGAACTACCCACCCCTCTTTGAATCTGGATAGATTGAAGGGAGGAAGCCATGTCGGGTAAGTTTACAAAATACGTTCCGTGGCTCTCAGCATCATTGTAAGGAATACCGTTGAGCGTTACGTTAATCCTAGTGGCATCTACCCCCCTGATATAAATTCCAGTATAACCCACTCCGTTTCCAGCATCGGAAGTGATAACGGTGGATGGGGTTTGCTGAAGTATAATGGGAAGGTCTTGACCCAAATTGGTCTTGGCAATTTCGGCTTTGCCCAAGTTGGTTTTGCTAAAAGGCGATAATTCTGCTGCCCGCAAGGCTTTCACCTCCAATGGTTGAAGAAATAAGGGTACGCTTTGCAAGGAAAGAACGAGGTTGTTGACACTTGATGAGCTTGCTTGAATGGTTTGCGAGGCATCTGCATAACCCACACTGGAAGCTACTAGGGTGTAATTGCCTTTGTTCACTTTCACAAACTGGAATTGGCCATCGTCGTTGGCGGCTAATACGGTGTTGCCGAGGGTGAGGGTGGCACCAGCAATGGGTTTTTGGGTGGCCGCATCTACTACTTTACCACTAATACTAATTTTTGGTGCTTGCGCAATGGACAATAGGCTAATTAATACAATAGCCCATGTTCCCAATAATTGTTTCATTTTCTTTTAATTTAAAAAGGTTAGAAAAAAAATTTGGGAACAGAATAATTACAATAGCTAAGAGGAGAGCACGTTTTGTTGTTAATAGTACGCCTTCCCTTCGCAGGCATTACCCTGTTCAGGTTCTACGGGTATTATCTCAGCTTAGTAAAACATGGTGGCGCGCTCACTATATCTTTTCGGCACCCCGAGGAATTGCGGCAAAGTAAAAGGATTTTATTGCTAGATAGTGTAACTTAATTATCAGAAGCCCGTTACTAAATCCAAATAATTAGATAAAAAAATGAAAAAAGTATTACTTTCTCTATTGATTACTGCCTCCTTTGGCACAATCTGCCAGGCGCAAAATGAAAAGAACATCGTGTATGATGCAAATGCAAGTAAAAGAAATGTGTCGGGTTTTGAAGAGGTGGAGGTATCTGGTGCCATCGATTTATATCTATCGCAAGGAACGGAAGATGCCGTAGCCGTGAGTGGTTCGTCGGCAGAGGTAGTGAGTAAAATAAAGACCGAAGTAAAAAGCGGGGTGTTGCACATTTATTTAGAATCAGGCTGGGGAGGTTGGAAAAGCTGGGGCAATACCAAAATGAAAGCCTATGTAACTTTTAAAACCCTCAAAAGAATTGAAGCGTCTGGGGCCTGCAACGTAAAAGCGACCCAACCCATTAAAGTGAATTATTTGAAAGTGGAAATGTCTGGCGCAAGTGATTTTGTGGGGGAAGTGACTGTAGAGAAACTCAATTTAGATGCCAGCGGCGCATCGAATATTAAAATATCAGGCAAAGCCGGTAACACAAAAATAGAAGCTAGTGGTGCTAGTAACGTGAAAGGATACAATCTAAAAACAGATATAGCCGATGCTGATGCAAGTGGGGCTGCTAACATTCAAATAAGTGTTTCTAAAGAATTAAGTGCTGATGCTAGCGGGGGCAGTAATGTGTACTACAAGGGTTCAGCAGTAGTGAAAGAAAGCCATACCAGCGGCGGGGCAAATATTAAAAAGCGGACAGACGGTGAATAGGTGATAGGGTATATAGCAAAGCAATATCGATGGTTTTTCTTTTTAATTTCTTCCAAATATGCCCTTCATCTTCACCTATGTTTTGGCTCAATTTACTTAAACCAATATTTTTTGTTGTGTAATGCTTTATCAGAGCTGGATAATTGATCTGCTCAATTATTTCTGCTGCATCTTCCCTTTTAAACACGCCCGCCATTTTTGTTTATTTTAATGAGTTATCTAAATTAATGGAGTAAGTACCTCCATAAATAGCCTTGTTGCTTCATTCGTAAGTAATGAATAGTATATTTTGTTGGTAAACACAGCATTTCGCTTTTTCTCATCCTTTTTTCACTTCAGCATCTTCCATATAAACCTTAAAAAGAATCATTCATGAACAATCGCATCCCTTGCAATTGATACTTCAATGCTAAAATAAACAAACTTTTTCCATTTTTGAATCCAAAAAATAAAGAAATAACGCCAAAACGGCTATGTACTACGCCAAAACGGCTATGAACTACGCCAAAACGGCTATGAATTACGCCAAAACGGCTATGCGCTACGCCAAAACGGCTATTTACTATGCCGAAATCACTATTTACTATGCCTAAATTGTCATTCATTTAGGAAAAGATTAGATTTTGGTTTTGGTTTTCACTTTTATTAATCGAAGAAGGGGTAGTTAAAAGAAAAAAAGAACAAAAGCGATTGGTCAATGGCGTTTTACCAATGATTATAGGGCAATAAAAAAAGCCAACCTCGATAAAGGCTGGCTTTTTTTAGTAAGCTAAAATATTTTTTATGGGGAAAAATGGGGTTAGTTTCGATTGATTTGAAACCTACTGTTTAATGGTGCTTATGGGAAATAGCCTCATTGAAAAAAACGGCTTTAGAAAATACATTTCCAAACACCCGTACCTGATGAGCTATTGTTTTTTACATAAATCGCATCTCCCTCGTTGCTAAATGCACCGAGAGTGGTAGATAATTTACTTTTTGGAGCCTGCTCGACTGATCTGTGGGAAAATTAGCCTAAGCAGCTAACTGGGATTTATGAATCCTAGTTAACAACAATTTCAGTTCTGGTCAAAGTCTTCCAAATAATCAAAGCGTTTAAAAAAAAGGTGCATGGCGTACTACCGTTGGTCGATAAAAGGTGTTCCTCTTTTGTACACGAAAGTGGCATAATGGAATGTTTAGGTACCGAAATAAGTTGCTTGCGCAAATGATATTTTGGGTTAGCATGATGCAGCTAATAGATTTTTTTAAAAAAGAAACCCCCGATAACAAAGCGATATCGGGGGTTTCTTTCTTAAAAAAATTTGAGTATGGAATTTATTTCAATACCGATGCAAGGGCTTCGGAAAGTGCTTCGCCACGTAAGTCTTTTGCAATGATTTTGCCATCTGGGTCTAGCAAAAAGTTGGCTGGAATGGATTGTACGCTGTACAACTGCGCAGTTTTGCTTTGCCATCCTGCTAAGTCGCTAGCGTGGTGCCAGGTAAGTTTATCGTTGGCAATGGCTTTTTGCCATGCTTCTTTGTCTTCATCAAGGCTTACGCCAAGGATGGTAAAGTTTTTATTCTTGTACTGTTCATAAGCCTTTACCACATTGGGGTTCTCCTGCCTGCAAGGGCCGCACCAACTTGCCCAAAAATCTAGCAATACATATTTTCCTCTAAAAGAAGATAAGCTAACCTTCTGTCCATATAAATCAGTTGTTTCAAATTCGGGTGCTTTTGTACCAATAGATGTGGACTTTAAATTGTCCATTATCTCCATTAATTTATTGCCAAAGTAAGTTTTTTGTATGGCGGGATCCAGTGCTTGATAATCTGCTGAAACGTTTTCCAGTTTAGGATTATAGCTATTTATTTGAAAGGCAATGTAGGCCGCGGCCACCGTTTTACCATTGGCCTTAATAAAGTCGGCCACGGCTTTTTTCTCTTCATTCTGTACTTGCTCTGCACGGGCATTCAATGCTTCAAACGCCACTTGTTGTTTGCTTTCGTAGAGCATTTTTAGGCTGTCACTCCATACAGCTAGCCTTGCATTATAGCCTCCAATAAGCTTCAATACCGCTTGCAATGCCTGATTGTTTTCCCCTCCTTTAACAGATGCGCTATCAATCCGTGTGCTTTTTGCTTGAATTTCTATCGTGCCAGTTTCAGCAAATAACAGGAGGGAGGGCTGGTTTTCATCCTGAGTGGGAGTTAAATAAATGGATGCTATAGTTGGTTCATTCACTTTGCCTTGAAAACTAAAACTACCATCGGCTGCAACAACGGCGGTATCTATTTTCACCTTTTCTCCCATCAGCCTTAAATAGATTTTTTCACCAACAGCTTTGTCGGAAAAATGACCATTGATGTGAAAAGCCTCATCGCCTTTTTTAGCAGTACAAGCGGCCAAAGCTAAACAGACTGCTGACCAGATTAATTTTTGCATAATGAATGAATAAACAGGTAATGGGTAAGTTGCCGCAATTATTTACAGAACACTAAGAAAGTTAAATAGGGTAGGAATAAAAGACAACCAGAATTCGTGCATTTATTGCTTAATCTAATTAAGACTAGTATACTCGATGGAATTATTTAGAAATTAGCGGTTAGTCTTCAAAATGAATGGAAAAACTAATCATCCGGCTTTGGATATTGTCGAACACTGCTGAATATTTCAAGTTAGGATCCCTTGCATGAATATTACTTAGGCCATAACTAAATTTAATTTCTGGGGAAATGGTAACGAAAGGAAGAAAGAAGTTAAAGCCAATACCCGTTTCCAACCCAAAATCGTTTCCTTTTAATTTAATAAGTCCTTCGGCATTTCTGGAGGCAGAATTACTACTGATGTCTTTATCGAATCGAATACCTCCTAGTACATAAAACCTGAAATTATCAATCCTATCAGAATTAAATTTCAGTTGGATTGGCAGGCTTAATAACGTAGAAGGGAGCGTTTTTTTGGGATTGATTGGCTCGTCTAAGGCTCTAAGTGAATCTGTAAGCGTGTAGGTAAAATATTTGGCTCCACCCAATACTAACTGCGGATTGATGCGAAACTGAAAATGGTTACTTAATCTAACGGTACCTAAAAATCCTAGGCAAATACCCCCACTCGCACCAGGTTCGGCTACCAAAACACTGTCGTTTTGCAGGAATCTAGATGATTTTGTGGGGTGTAGATAAGTGGAATTGTAACCCAATGTGATACCGAAATAGTACAAATCTTTATCGTTTTCGGGGCGGTATATTTGTTTTTCCTGCGCCTTCACTTCTGAGTGCGTTCCGATTGTTAATGCCAAGGCCAGCAATAAAATAGATAAGTTTATTTGTTTCCGCAATAAATGGTACATATTCCCAGCGTAAGAGGTTTAGAATAAGTGTTAATAAATCCAGCTTCTTTCATAATAGTTAAGAAACTTTCCCCTTCTGGAAAAGCTTGCACACTATCGTTTAGGTATTGGTAAGCGTCTTTGTTATTGGCCACCATTTTCCCAAAGCTTGGCGCAATGATATTCATATATAGGTTATAGAAAACCTTAAAAAAGGAATTTTTAGGTTTTGAGAACTCTAGCACCACTAATTTGCCAGAAGGTCGCAGCACACGTTTCATTTCTTTCAACCCTTTCAACAGGTCTTGAAAGTTACGTACACCAAATGCCACTGTGATAGCGTCAAAGCTATTGTCGGCAAATCCAATGTTCTCGCTATCGCCTGTGAACAGTTCAATTTGGTTTTGCAAACCTTTGTCAGCAATTTTTTTTCTGCCCAATTCCAGCATGCCTTCGCTAATGTCTATACCTATAATTTTTTTTGTTTGCAGCATTTCATGCGTCATTAATGCCACATCTGCGGTTCCTGTGGCCACATCCAATACTTGGCCTGGGCGAAGTTTTGATAATTGTTGTATGGCTTTTTTACGCCACCAAACATCAATACCAGCACTTAAAAATCGATTTAAAAAATCATAGCGGAAAGCGATGCTATCAAACATGGCAGCAACTTGTTGTTTCTTGCTAAGGGTACTATTTTTTTGAGGTACGATACTGTCGTGAGCAAATTTTTCCATTGTTGCGAAGGTATTGTTATCAGTTAAAGCTAAGTTCATCTTTACAAGCAGCAGTACTGATAGTTGGTTAATATTTTGAAAAAAATGAAAATGCAGCCATTTGTTTTTAAAAAAGTGCCACTCATTTGCGAAGCTTGGGATTCTTCTTTGGGGTTAATAGTTGTTAGATTTAATGCTCATCAACACCATCTTTAGTATTGATTTCGACTATAATTAGTAGTGTTGGTTTTCGTGTACTTCCCAGTTTTTTTGTCAAGCAATTTGTACCCAATGATTCAATTGTTTGCCTAACCGTCGTTGTAATGGTTGTTTAGCTACACTATACATAGTTACTCCATTTATTGTACTATCATTGAAAAATAACCACCAACATTTTTGCACCATGAAAAAAATTTTAAGCGGCTTCCTTTTTAATTGCTTCCTTATCGGCTCTCTCAACGCGCAAATTATTTTTGTAGCACCAAATGGCAATGATAACAATAATGGTAGCAAGGACAAACCTTTTGCCACCTTACAAAAAGCAAGAGACCAAATTAGAAAATGGAAGAAAAATAATGAACTGACAAAAGAAGGTGTTACCGTGATGATTCGTGGTGGTAATTATCAAACAAACAGTGCATTTGTATTAACCAAGGAAGATGCAGGTACAGCAGAATCACCCATTGTTTATAGGGCATACAACCAAGAAGTTCCGCATTTTATTGGGGGTAATACTATCGCTACTAAAGATTGGAAACCGTTAAATAGTAATGCCCTAGAGCGGATTCACCCAAAAGTAAAAGCCAATCAATTGGTAGAACTTGACGTAGTATCAGTTGGTTTAGTTAACACCAAATCCTTTGCGCCAAAAAATCAATTTACTACCGATTGGTTTATTGTTGATCTATTGGCAAACAACAAAAGACAGCCTGTAGCCCAATATCCCAATATTGGACAGAATATTCGAGGTAAAAATGATGCTGGATGGATTACTTGCAATGGCAGTAAAGCACCTAATGCTTTCTTTTATGGCGGATTTGGACATCCAGAGGACAAAGACACCGTAAACGAACTAGACATAGACGGCACTAACCGTTCGGATAGATGGAATAAAGCGTTGGAATCTGGCCATGAGTTGTGGCTAAAAGGTTTGTGGCGTACGCCTTGGGAACCAATCACCATGAAAGTAGAATCTATCAATAAAGAAGATAACAGTATTAAGTTTTACGAGGCTCCACCTCAAGGTATGGGCTCAAAATATTCGGCAGCAGCAACGGGAGAAAAGCCGCAATGGCGGGTGGGTTCTGGAAAGGAAGGTTACTATGCGCTCAATCTTCTAGAAGAAATAGACCAACCTGGCGAGTGGGCTTTAGATGTAAAAGATCAAAAAATTTATTATTACCCACCTGCTCCCATTCAGCAACTTTCCATCATGATCAACGATCGGAAAACGCCCATTTTCCAGTTTACAGATGTACATCATGTGCGGCTAGAAGGCGTTCAAATGGAAGGGGGTTTGGGAAATGGGGTATCGCTAACCAATTGTTATGCTACCAGTGTGGCAGGCTGTGTTATTAGAAATATTGGGGGTACTGGGGTATATGTAAATGGTGGTGATAGCATTACCGTTCAATCTAACGATTTATCAGAAACGGGGGGTTGGGGCATAGAGTTGAAGAACATTGGCAACAGATATACCCTTACTTCTGGTCACTTGCTTGTGGACAATAACCACATTCATCACATTGGAATATTGGCTTTCAAAGAAGCAATTATCTTGGATAATTGCGTAGGCGTAACCGTGAGCCATAATTTAATCCACGATACTCCCAAAGGATCAATTAGAACCAACGATATTAATAACTGCCTATTTGAATACAATGAAATACACAATATTGCACTCAAAGAAGGCGATACTGGTGTGTTTTATAGCTATGGTGGATGGAGTACTTACGGCAATATTTTCCGGTATAACTTCTCCCACCATACCAATCGAGCCAATGGTTTTTATAGCGATGATGGGGATAGTGGTGATTTTTACGCCAAAAACATTGTACACGACTGTTTAAGTGGTGTCATGTTTGGTGGCGGCCACGATGATATTGCAGACAATAACTTATTAGTTTTAAGCAAAAAGCAAAGTATAGACGATAGGGGCAAAAACAGGAATTACCGATTGGGTACAAAATATGAAACCAACCTCACCAAATTTAAGTTGGACGAAAGTCCATGGAAGGAATATGCAGCACAATTAAAAACGGACTTTAGTTTGTCCAGTAATTTATGGAGCGATGCCTTGAATCCAGACTTGCATCCTGAATACCCTAATGGTTGCAGGATGAAAAACAATGTTGCTGTGGCTTCTGGCAAGTTTAATGTAGCAAAACTTGGTCAAGTAATTAATGAGGGAAATGTTAGCATTAGCACAATACCCGAAGCGCAGTTTTTTAATTATGATGAAATGGATTTGCGGAGCAATAACCCGCAGATACTAGAGAAATTCCCTGAGTTGAACCGTGTTTTCCCCCAGATTGGATTGGTGAAAGATGTATTTCGTACAAGAATTCCGACCAGAAAAGAAACTGGCGGCTTAGTAAACCGAACTTCTGGAGATGTGGATTCAGAAGATAAGATGGTAGACGGTGTCGCTCCTAGCAAAAAAGGGAATTAGTATTACAACCAAATAAAAAGGGAGGGCTTAATATTAAGCCCTCCCTTTTTATTCAAATTTTGATGCTCGACTTATGCATTTAGCAATGCTTTACTTAAAAGGTATTCAGCTATTTGTATAGCATTAGTTGCTGCTCCTTTTCTAAGATTATCGCTAACAATCCACATGTTTAGGGTATTTTCTTGAGACTCATCCCTACGTAAACGACCAACAAAAACAGCATCTTTTTCGTGTGCCCAAAGTGGCATTGGGTAGAGTTGTTCCGCATCGTTGTTTTGCACAATGATTCCTGGTGCATGAGATAGCAGTTCCTTTACCTCAGCCAATTCGAAATCATTCTCAAATTCCACATTAACGCTCTCGCTGTGTCCTCCGATTACAGGAATGCGAACCGTTGTAGCAGTAACTTTTATGGAATCATCCTGCATTATTTTACAGGTTTCTTTCACCATTTTCATCTCCTCTTTAGTGTATCCATTATCTAAAAACACATCAATTTGTGGAATCACATTTAGGTCAATTGGGTATTTATAGGCCATTTCACCCTCGATGCCTTTACGTTCGTTAAATAATTGATCTACTGCTTTTTTACCTGTACCAGTTACACTTTGGTAAGTACTAACCACCACACGCTTTATGGTATATTTTAAGTGGAGCGGCTGCAAAGCAACCACCATTTGTATGGTACTACAGTTGGGATTGGCAATAATCTTATCCTCTTTGGTTAATACCTCTGCATTTACCTCAGGTACTACTAGTTTCTTGGTTGGATCCATGCGCCATGCACTACTATTGTCAATGACGGTGATACCTGCTGCTGCAAATTGTGGAGCCCATTCCAATGATGTACCACCGCCAGCAGAAAAAATGGCTACTGCTGGTTTAGCTGCTATGCCATCTGCCATGCTAACAACTTTGTAACTAACCCCTTTAAAAATTACTTCCTTGCCCACAGAACGTTCTGAGGCAACGGGAATAAGTTCTGTTACGGGAAAATTTCTTTCTGCTAGTACTTCTAGCATTTTTGTACCCACCAAGCCAGTGGCACCTACTACGGCTACTTTCATTTTTCTTTTTTTGTACTGTTTACAGTATTTTGGTTAATTATTAAATTGATAAAAACAAAACAGCCTCCCCGTTTGGGAAGGCTGTTAAGAATTTGGTATAGTTAAAGTACACAAACAACAAGACCTTCCCTCTAGGGGAATGTCTTTATTGTCCTAAATGTAGTAATATTCAAAATCATGAGTTGCGAATATAGGCTTAGATAAAATTCATTGAGATAAATTATTTGCAGCCATGCATAATGTCCGATTACAACGTACGTTTTACTTCTTCTTCTTCATAAGCGATGATGGTATCACCCTGCGTCAAATCGGCAAATCCTTTAACGGTTAATCCACACTCAAATCCGTTGTTCACTTCTTTCACGTCGTCTTTGTAGCGTTTCAAGCTACCCAACTCTGCAAAACCACCCTCTTGACGTGGATAGACCAAGATACCATCTCTAAATACCCTTATTTTCTGATCACGTTTAACCTTGCCTTCTTGCACGTAACATCCTGCTACGGTGATTTTATCAAACTTGAACACTTCTCTAACATCAATGGTTGCCACTTCTTTTTCCTCCACTTTAGGTTCAAGCATGCCTTCCATTGCACTTCTAATTTCATCAATAGCTGTGTAGATGATGGAGTACAATTTCACTTGAACCCCTTCATTTTGAGCCAATCTGTTAGCTTGTGATGAAGGACGAACATTAAAGCCTACAATAATTGCATCAGAAGCTGCTGCAAGTAGTATGTCACTTTCAGAAATTTGCCCAACCGCTTTATGTACGATCCTAATGGCAATTTCTTGATTAGAAAGTTTTTGTAAAGAATCGCTTAATGCTTCCACAGAACCATCCACGTCACCCTTAATGATGATGTTCAATTCTTTGAAGTTACCTAATGCCAAACGACGTCCAATTTCATCAAGAGTGATGTGTTTTCTAGCCCTCAATCCTTGTTCCCTAGAAATCTGAGCTCGCTTATTGGCTACTTCTTTAGCTTCAGCCTCATCCTTGTACACTTTAAATTTCTCACCAGCTTGTGGGGCACCATTAAGTCCTAAAATAACAACTGGTGTAGAAGGCGGTGCTTCTTCCACTCGAACGTTACGTTCATTGAACATCGCTTTAACCCTCCCAAAATGTTGGCCAGAAACAATAATATCACCTTGCCTTAAGGTACCGTTCTGCACCAATATGGTAGCTACATACCCACGACCTTTATCTAGGGAAGCTTCAATAACCGAACCAGTGGCTAATTTAGAAGCATTGGCTTTTACATCGAGTAATTCTGCTTCTAATAATATCTTTTCTAACAGTAAATCTACGGCAAGCCCTTTCTTAGCAGAAAGTTCTTGGCTTTGGTATTTACCTCCCCAACTTTCAACCAACAGATTCATTCCTGCCAATTGTTCGTAAATCTTTTGTGGGTTAGCACCGTCTTTATCAATCTTGTTTACAGCGAAAATCATTGGTACCCCCGCCGCTTGAGCATGGCTAATTGCTTCTTTCGTTTGTGGCATCACCGCATCGTCAGCAGCAACAACAATTACTGCTATATCAGTAACCTTAGCACCTCTTGCCCTCATCGCGGTAAATGCCTCGTGACCTGGAGTATCCAAGAAGGTAATGGCCTTGCCGTCTTGTAAGGTAACCTCATAAGCACCAATGTGCTGAGTAATACCACCTGCTTCCCCTGCTACAACATTCGCATTACGTATATAATCGAGCAAAGATGTTTTACCATGATCCACGTGTCCCATAATGGTTACTATCGGTGGCCTAGATTCGTTGTCTGGTAAATCAATTTCTGTAGTATCATCGTCTTCATCCGAAACATCATCTAGCCCAATAAATTCCACTTCATAGTTAAACTCACTGGCTACTAATTCAATAACTTCTGCATCTAAACGTTGGTTGATACTAACCATAATGCCAAGACCCATACACTTGCCAATAACATCCGCAAAACTTACATCCATAAGGCTCGCCAGTTCACTTACGGTGACAAATTCTGTTACTTGTAACTTATTGTCATCACCATCTGCACCAATATTTGCCTCAGCAGCTTCCTCACGTTTAGCACGACGGTACTTGGCTTTTAAGCTCTTACCTCTACCACTACCGCCAGAAAGCTTGGCTTGCGTTTCTTTAATTTTATCTTGAATCTCCTTAGCGTCAATCTCTTTATCATCTTTTCTAACCACAGGTCTGCTATTACCAGTTCCTGGAGCTTGATTGCGATTGAACCCATTATTTTGAGATCCCCTATTATTGTTTTGGTTGTTGTTATTAGCTCTATTGAAGTTTCCTCCACCAGCACCGCCATTTCTATTGTTGGCTGGAACTACGGGTCTGCTATTTCCTGTTGTTGGAGTGATATTTGGTGAATGACTACCTCCCTGTTGGCCGAACCCTGGTCTGCCTTCTCTTTGTTGAGGAGCATGCGGCTGTTGGTTGCCTCCAATGGCTTGGGCTGGTTTGTTCTGTGCAGGTTGATTTGCACCTTGCTGCTGTGGATGACTTCCTCCAACACGCCTATTATCAACAGGAATACGTTTCCGTTTTTTTCTGTCTTCGGCACTTAAAGGTTTTGGACGGGTATCATTGTCAACAGGCAATTCAATTTTGCCCAAGATCTTAGGTCCCGTAATTTTTTCAGCCTGAATGTTTTCTATTACAATTGAATTGTCTTCTTCAGTTGTAGATTTATCTGGAGTGTAAGAATCGTTTTCGTTTTCCTTTGAGTCTTGCACTACTTCGCGCTCAGAAGTTGCAACTGGGTTAGCAACGATTATTTCATTTTCTACAGGCAAAGGCTTTTCATCTGGAACTGCTGATACTTCAATATTTGATTCTCCTAAATCAACATTAATCGTATTCTCCACTTGCTTCGCTTCCTGAATAGGTGTAAATGCAGATTCTGATTCAGGAGTTGAAGTTTTGGTGTTGTCAACCGTAGCATCTTCAGAAGCACTAGATGATTGATTTTTTGGTGCAGCAATTTCCTCTTTTCTGGGCGCAAATTTCTTCGGCCTGGTAGAAAAATCTATTGCATTCAAATCTATCTTAGTTACTATTCTAGGCCCTTCTATTTCTGGTGCTTCTATTTTAGTGATTTGAACAGGTCGCTCCGAATTAATAGTTGGTTCGTTTGGTTGTTCAGCTTTTGGTTGTTCAACAATAACAGCACTTGATTCAGGAGTTTTGTCTTCCTGAATAGTTACCTTTTCTACTTCTTGCTCTGTTTCAACAGGCACTGGTACAGGCGTTATTTCTTTTTCAACAAATGGGGGCGCTTGTATTATAGGTGGAGGTGCTATTATTGGCTCTGGAACAATTGAAATTTCTTCTCTCACAATTTCCACAGCGGGAGTAGCGGGAACAACTGGTTCAATAACTACTTGAGCTGGGATAGGTTCTACAACTTTGGCTTCTTCTTTTGCAGGGTGGTTAATTTTCTTATCATCCCTTCTTCCAAAGCTCATATCCTCTTCATCCTTCCTTTTACGTTCGGTCTGTTGGCTTTTAGGAATTTCTACTAAATCGGCCTTGTTTTTTGCTTGCTTATCCTTCTGAAACTCCGACTGGAGCGCATGATACATTTCTTCTGAAAGCTTTGCAGTAGGCTTCAGTTCATCTTTATTAAATCCTTTCTTAGCCAAAAAATCTATGAGGGTATCCTGCCCCACATTAAACTCTTTAGCCGCTGCTAATAACCTTGGTAACTTCAGTTCTGACATTCAGTGTTTTTTAAACCACAGGCAACAACTACAACATCATTACCCTTTTTATTTTTTTATTTATTGAAAAAAACGATACAACTCCTGAAACTCTATATCAACGCATAAGTTGTTCATTCCTTTTAAGACCGCAAAGTAACCCCTTTGCAAAAACAATTTCTTAATATTATTCTTCCCTTTCAAATTCTTCTTTAAGAATTTTCACTACATCCGCTATTGTTTCCTTTTCTAAATCGGTTCTACGTTCTAGTTCCGCCAAGGTTAAGTTCAATACGCTTCTGGCAGTATCGCAACCAACACGTTTGAATTCATCAATTACCCATGGCTCAATTTCATCAGAAAATTCATCCAAATCAATATCAAACTCGTTGCCCTGCTCTTCATCTTCCCGGAATACATCAATCTCGTACCCTGTTAATTCACAAGCTAGCTTGATATTTACTCCTCTTCTTCCGATAGCCAATGATACCTGATCTGCCTTCAAATAAGCATCAACCTGCATTTTGTCTTCATCAATTTTCAGGTAACTTATTTTAGCAGGTGTAAGCGAACGTTGGATAAGAAGTTGCGAATTTGTGGTAAAATTGATTACATCAATATTTTCATTTTTCAATTCCCTTACAATTCCGTGAATTCTGCTCCCTTTCATGCCTACACATGCACCAACTGGGTCAATTCTGTCATCGTAACTTTCTACAGCCACTTTTGCTCTTTCGCCAGGCTCTCTCACAATCTTTTTGATAGAAATTAACCCGTCAAATATTTCTGGCACTTCAATTTCAAGCAATTTGGCCAAAAACAATGGGTTAGTTCTAGAAAGTATAATTACAGGATTGTTGTTCTTTATGTCAACTCTCAATATAACCGCACGGGTAGATTCCCCTTTTTTAAAGTAGTCTTGTGGAATTTGTTCCGTTTTTGGGAGTATCAACTCATTGTTTTCATCATCTAGCAACAATACCTCTTTTTTCCAAACTTGATATACTTCCGCAGAAATTATTTCCCCTATCCTTTCGTTATATTTCTTTAGTAGAACATTTTTTTTCAGGTCGCTAATGCGGCTAGCCAGTGTTTGCTTTGCGGCTAGTATAGCCCTTCTACCGAAGTCAAGCATGTCTACCTCTTCATACAATTCTTCCCCAATTTCAAAATCGGGCTCAATTTTAATAGCTTGGGAATAAGCTACCTCTGCCAATTCATCCATTACCTCACCGTCTTCTACAATCATACGGCGGCGAATAATCTCCAAATCTCCCTTTTCAGCGTTTACGATTACGTCGAAGTTTTCGTCGCTTCCAAATTTTTTTCTCAACAACGTTTTGAAGACATCTTCCACCACTTTCATCATGGTTGGTCGATCCAAATTTTCAGCATCTTTAAAATCCTGAAACGCATCAATTAAATTAATACTTGCCATAAATAAACAACTTTACCGTGCTACTTTTTTCTAAAACTTAATTTGTACAATAGCAGATTTTATTTCATCAATTAAAACAGTTACGGTTTTTATAACTGCTTTTTTTCCTTTTCCCTCTTTTACTTCTAGTACTACTTCCCCATCAGTGGCTTCCATCAATTTTCCAAGGAGGGTAACTTCATCTTTTTTAAGTATGACTTCAATATCCCTTCCAATGTTTTTTATAAATTGACGGGTAAGCTTCAATGGTTCAGTAATACCCGGACTAGATACCTCCAAACTAAAGGTTCCAGCTTCGTACATCCCAGTTTCCTCAATCAATTTATACAAACGACGGTTGATTGATACCGCTTCTGCTATTGGGAAACCATCATCGCCGTCTATATAGACCTTCACATCCTTGGTTGATTTTACTTTTACAGAAACAACAAATAAGCTAGGCTTGTCCGCTAGAATTTCTGCAATCCAAAGTTCAATTTGTTCCTTTTCTGATAAAACTGCCATAGTAAATAAAGAAAAAGGGAACGTTTTTCGTTCCCTTTGTTTGCGTAATGTTGAACAAAAGTATAGTAATGTGCCTTAATCTTCCCAAAAAAGAATTATTATAAGATAATGTTTTGTAGTAAACTGCTTTTTTCTAGATGATCTGTGTTGTAATGCAGCCCTCTACTTTCTTTCCTAAACTGGGCGCCTTTCACAATTAGGTAGCCTACGGTAATCAGGTTTCTCAGCTCGCATAATTGAGGGGACACCTTGGTCGCACGGTATAGCTCTTCTGTTTCTTCGTACAAGAGGTCTAATCTACGCATGGCTCTCGTTAACCGCACATCGGTTCTAACGATGCCGACATAATCACTCATGATTTGTTCTAACTCTTTGCGGGTTTGGGTAATCAAAATCATTTCTTTTGGTTCGCCAGTTCCTTTTGCCTTCCAGTCGGGGATATCTTCAACACGAATAGTTCCATTGATTTCTTGGATTAGATCAAGGCTATCTAAATATGCCCTTTCGCCAAACACCATGGCCTCTAAGAGGCTATTACTCGCCAATCGATTTGCTCCATGCAGACCAGTGCTTGCACATTCGCCGCAGGCATATAAATGTTTAATCGAAGTTCTGCCCATCTCGTCTGTTTTGATGCCACCGCAACTATAATGAGCTGCTGGGGCAACAGGTATCGGTTGTTTGGCCACATCTATTCCTATTTGCAAACACTTTTCATAAATATTGGGGAAATGATGAACAAATTTTTCCTTGTCCATGTGCGTACAGTCGAGATACACATGCTCTGTACCGTTCTTTTTCATCTCATTATCAATAGCTCTTGCTACGATGTCGCGAGGCGCTAAGTCCTTGCGGGGGTCGTATTTTTCCATAAATGCTTCGCCTTGCTTATTACGCAAAATACCCCCATCGCCCCTTACTGCTTCGGTAATGAGGAAAGATGGCGAAACACCAGGTTCATATAAAGCCGTGGGGTGAAACTGAATGAATTCCATGTTTTCTATCCTTCCTTTGGCTCGATATACCATTGCTACTCCATCACCTGTGGCTATACGGGGATTGGTGGTGGTTCTATATACCTGCCCATTGCCGCCTGTGGCCAACAAAGTAATCTTGGCAGTAATTTTCTCTATCTGTTTGGAATTTACATTCAGCACATATACCCCATAGCAAGTGATATCGTTGGTAGATTTTGTAACTAAGTACCCTAAATGGTGCTGCGTAATAATGTCAATGACAAAACAATGGTTTATTAGCAAGATGTTGTTGGTTTGAGACACTTCTTCTAACAGTGCACGCTCCATTTCTTGCCCGGTAATGTCTTTATGGTGTAGTATCCGGTTCTCGCTGTGCCCACCTTCTTTGCCTAGGGCGTATTCGCCAGAATCTGTTTTATCAAAGCGGGCACCATAGTTAATTATTTCCCTAATTCTTTCAGGGCCTTCTTTCACTACGATCTCCACAATTTTTTCATTACAAAGACCATCCCCTGCAATGAGGGTATCTTCAATATGCTTTTCAAAACTGTCTTTTTCTTCGTCCCACACACCTGCTATCCCTCCTTGTGCATACTTGGTGTTGGTTTCATCGGCTTGTGTTTTCGTAATTACTATGACCCTTTTTTCAGGAAAATGCTTGGCCATTTTTAAGGCATAGGTTAACCCTGCTATGCCACTGCCTATAATTAAAAAGTCCGTTTGCATAAATTAATTTAAGTAGTACAAAATGCTTCATCATCTCAAATCAACCCACCAACTGATGGATTGATTTGTCTTTATTCGTTTCTTACTTTTCATTCGCTCATTTTTTAATTTAGAGGGTCACTTGACCCTCTAAACAGATATTGTTAACCCAATTGACTGTACAGCTTACACAATCGGTTCTACCCAAACATTACTTTCCTTGAGCAAAAGAATCAGTTCATCTACAGCTATGTTGCTATCAATGTTTTTCTTTACTACTTCTTTGCCTTTGTACAGCGTTATTTTCCCTACACCACTGCCCACATATCCAAAATCGGCATCCGCCATTTCCCCTGGGCCATTTACGACGCAACCCATGATAGCAATTTTTACGCCCTTTAGATGGTTAGTAACCGCCCTGATTTTTGCAGTTGTTTCTTGCAAGTCAAACAAGGTTCTTCCACAACTTGGGCAACTGATGTATTCCGTTTTGGAAATCCGTGTTCTTGTTGCTTGCAAAATGGAAAAAGCAGTTGAATTGATAAATTGTTCTGGTGTGGTGTTACTGGCATAATTTCTTCCACTAGTATTTCTCAATCCCTCCTTTTGTAACTGATAACTACTGTCAGTAATTCCCAAAGAAATGCCATCGGCTAACCCATCTAAGAAAATAGCTCCTGCTTCAGTGGCATAATGAATCAAGTGTTCATCTGGTGTTTTCCAATTGCTTTCTATATGAATGATTACGGGGTTTTTTATCTGCGCTTTTTCTAATTCCACAATAAAGCGTCTGATACTTTGAACATTGTTCTTATTAGTAGAATATAGACAAAGAATGGCGTTTGGATTATCTTTTAATTCTTTAAGTAATCTGGGATGGGTAGGTCGGGTAATGCTCTCCGAATAACATTCTATCATCACAAAATGTGGTGATGGCAGCAACACTTTTCTGCTCAGCACATACTCCGATGCAGAAACCAAGGGGAGGAAGGGTGTTTTATCCAATTCTTTCAACCAAAGTTCAAAAGGAATAATGGCAGTTAAAGTGCTGGGAAGTGAAAAATGTACTGGTTTGTCGGCTGCAAATACATAATCTGCCGCAGCTTCCGCTATGTTCCATTTATCAGAAGCAGCATCATAGGTATAGCCAATGGATGCTAAACTTTCTTTGGTTATGGCTGGTAGCTTGCTTAAATCTGCAATAACAATGGGTACCTGTTGGTGGCCGATATTGTTTACCGCTAAAGTATTTCTTCGGGTGTATTGGAAAGGGTCGTAGTTCAGGCTTTTTAAACTAGGGACGCCGCCTTTGGTATGGTCAGCATTGTGGTAGTATCTTTTTACCAAATCCTTGCACACCGGTATTTCCAATTCAGGGTCTTCCGTAAGGCTTACTCGAATGGTATCGCCAATGCCATCTTCTAATAAAGTGCCAATGCCGATAGCACTTTTTACCCTTCCATCTTCCCCGTCACCAGCTTCGGTAACACCCAAATGCAGCGGGTAACACCCTTCAAATTCCTGATACATCTGTTTTACTAATAGCCGGTAAGCTTGCACCATCACTTGTGGATTGCTCGCTTTCATGCTTAGAATGATGTTATGATAGTTTTCTTCCCGTGCTATACGCAAAAACTCCATAGCACTTTCCACCATACCCATGGGAGTGTCCCCATATCTGCTCATGATTCGGTCGCTCAAGCTGCCATGGTTGGTGCCAATGCGCATGGCAGTACCGTATTCTTTACAGATTTGTACCAGTGGTGTAAAGCGTTCCGCGATGCGTTCTATTTCTTCGGCATATTCGGCATCGGTATATTCAATTTGCTCAAACTTTTTTTTGTCAACATAATTACCTGGATTAATACGCACTTTTTCCACAATTCTCGCTGCAATTTCAGCCGCATTGGGGGTGAAATGGATGTCTGCAACTATTGGTGTGTTGTAGCCTCGTTTGCGTAGTTCATTTTTAATATTGAGTAGGTTTTCTGCCTCATTTTTACTGGGTGCAGTGATTCGTATCAGTTCTGCACCTGCTTCTATACAGCGAATGGATTGTTCCACGGTGGCTATCGTATCCATGGTGTCGGTGGTGGTCATTGTTTGAAGGCGAATGGGGTGGCCATTGCCAATTAAAAGACCTCCAACGTTTACCTCACTGGTGATTAATCTGGCGTAATGAGTAAGCGATTTACTATAAAATTGCATAAGTATTATTTTGATAAAATGGATAATTAAATAGGCCAACCGATTAATCCAACAATCCCTGTTGTCAATTGGTTGACCGATACTGCTATTGCAAATAAACACAGAATTAAATGGAAATGAATTTTTGAATGTTGGAAACAAAGTGTAGAAGCGTTGTAAGTAGTAGGTAATAAGTTCAAGGAAGTAGGTTGTTAGCGGTTTTGGAACTAATTATTAAATGGTGAATTTATTGGGCCAATGTTACTAACCCAATTTTTACAATAGTTTTGAAAACAAAGCCCAGCTTTACCATTTAGCCCCAGCGCGATGCCTTTTTTGACACTCTTAAACCAGTCAAATGAATTCATTTTGGAAAAAAATTATTATTGACACCATCCAAAGCGATGCCCCAACGGTGCCCCAACCCAATGAGGGTTATTCTCGTTTTGAACTTGCTAAAGGCTACCGTAATTTAATCATCACCTTAAAAGGGTTTCTAAAAGATGCGGTTCTGATTTCGATTGGCATTTTTTGCGCAGCTTTTGGCTTTAAAGGGTTTCTAC
The DNA here is from genome assembly GCA_027486835.1 of Chitinophagaceae bacterium. Taxonomy (GTDB): domain Bacteria; phylum Bacteroidota; class Bacteroidia; order Chitinophagales; family Chitinophagaceae; genus Parasediminibacterium. The sequence goes on along the minus strand of JAIXOJ010000044.1, from coordinate 6,395 downwards.
TTTCCAATCATTTTATCGATGGTGGTGCCACAGGCATTTCCCTGCTTATTTCCGCTGTAACCAAAACCCCAATACACATCCTCATCATTGCCATTAATATTCCATTTATTGCACTTGCTTATGGGGTAATGGGGCGCACATTCGCCATCAAAACCGCGTTAGCCATTTCTGGTCTTGCCATTGTTTTGGCCACGGTTACCTTCCCTAATGTTACGAACGACAATATTTTGGTGGCCGTGTTTGGCGGCTTTTTTTTGGGTGCTGGCATTGGGTTTTCCATCAGGGGTGGTGCTGTTATTGATGGTACAGAGGTGTTGGCCATTTTTCTAAGTAGAAAATTTGGCACCACTATCGGGGATGTTATTATCATAATAAACGTACTCATTTTTGGGGCAGCCGCCTATCTGCTTGGGGTGGAAATTGCGCTGTACTCCATGATTACCTACCTCGCTGCTTCCAAAACTTTAGACTTTATTGTGGAGGGCATTGAGGAATACATAGGCGTAACCATTGTTGCCGTGCGTAGTGAAGCTATCCGACAAATGATTATCAATAAAATGGGGCGTGGAGTAACGGTGTACAGTGGCAAAAAAGGATATGGCAAAAGAGGAGAAACGCAAAAAGTGGATATTATCTACACCGTAATTACCCGCCTCGAACTAAATAAACTAACCACAGAAATAGAGAAAATAGAACCCTCCGTTTTCATGGTGATGAACAGCGTAAAAGACACAAAAGGTGGCATGATTAAAAAAAGGCCATTACAGCATTAGTGGTGGTTGTTAATTTAGCATTTTATAGAATATCGCGAAGACCTTAGCGAATCGCACCATCTACAGCCATGCATCAACCGAGGGAAATAGTGAATTGCCGTAAATAAAGAAACCCTCCCAAGAAAAATATTTTAGACCACAAACAGTACCAAAATAGTAGCCCTCACTTTCAACAATTTTTCTTTTTCTCTCCCGTTTTTCACTTACTGAAACCAACTATTTGAATGAGGAGTTGACCACCAACTTCCTCAAAAAAAGTTTTTTCAGCCAATTTGGTCGCCAATTTCCTCAAAAAAAATTTTTCAGCCAATTTGGCCACCAATTTTCTCAAAAAAAGTTTTTTCAACCAATTTGGCCACCAATTTTCTCAAAAAAAATTTTTTCAACCAATTTGGTCACCAATTTCCTCAAAAAAAATTTTGTCGGCCAATTTGGCCACCAAATTCCCCAAAAAAACTTTTTTCAGCCAAGTTCCTCAGAAAAACGAGCCAACTAGTTGCTATTGTACATTAAACACGATAATAAGAGGCACTCGACATACTAGCAGTTAAACTTTAGGGAAGCTGATGCACTATATTTTGTTCTAGTTAGTAAACAATGGGAGGGGATAGAATTTTTATTCTTTAAGTCTGGGCCAATTTTATTTGCTCGTGAGACTCATTTGCCGAAGGCTAAAAATTAAGTTTTGATTACTGCTACAAGAATGGGTACTCTCTGCCAAACTTCTTTTAAAATCGTTAATCGAAGGTTTATTCGCTAATAAAAAAAGGTGCAGCTACATTAATTATGTGGCTGCACCTTTTTTTATTTGGCTACAAAAAATGAAAGCACTAGGCTTTCTTTTTGTTTTCTTTAAAACGCAGGTCGGGCGTTCCGTCTTTTTTTAGCCTTCTAGCGGTATCTTTCTTTTCCTTGTTTTCGGCCATCCGCAAATCGGGTGTGCCGTCTTTTTTCAACAGCTTTTTACCTGGAGTTTCGCCATGCATCGCTTTGTGTGGCGCCAATTTTACTTTGCCAGGTTCTTGAGATGGTTCAACCACAGCAGCTTTCTCTTCCAGCTTTGCTTTGGCAGGTTTCTGTTTTGTGGCCGTTTGGGCAAATGAAGCGGAAGCAAAAATTACCCCACTTAGCAACAAGCAATAAATTTTTTTCATCGTTTTATAATTTTTAGAAGGCTAAAATAAAGGAGAAAAGTATCCAAGCCATTTTCTTTATTTTCCTAATGGTTAAAATGCATTTTCATTTGCGTTTTTCCATACAGTAATCTTGAAAATTCTATCAGATTCTTACAATGATTTAGGTTGTTTTTATCTTTTTTATTGGGTGAAATCAATTGTTTTAACCAAAACCTATATTTTGGGTGCATCGAAAACTAAAAGTGCGTTTATGTATTTCAATCGTTTGGGTTTATATAATCAGGAATTGGTGGATATTTATAAACACCTATTGCTTCCAAGGGTGATTGAGGAGAAGATGTTACTGCTATACCGTCAAGGGAAAGTGAGCAAATGGTTTAGTGGTATTGGCCAAGAAGCCATTAGTGTTGGCGCAACGCTAGCACTGGAAAACGATGAGTGGATGATGCCATTACATCGGAATTTGGGGGTATTTACCACCCGTCAGGTGCCCTTGAGGCAATTGTTTAGCCAATGGCAGGGGGGAAAAAATGGATTTAGTAAAGGCAGGGAAAGGAGTTTTCATTTTGGCAGCAGGGCACACCACATATGCGGTATGATTTCGCATTTGGGGCCTCAATTGACCGTTGCTAACGGGGTTGCACTAGCCAATCAATTGAGAAAAGCAAACAAAGTAGCCGTGGCATTTACAGGCGATGGCGGCACCAGCGAAGGAGACTTTCACGAAGCCTTAAATGTGGCTTCTGTATGGGGCTTGCCAGTAATATTTATCATAGAAAATAATGGGTATGGACTTAGCACCCCTACTTCGGAGCAATACCATTGCGAAAATTTGGTGGACCGTGCAAAGGGCTATGGGGTGGAAGGCGAGATAGTGGATGGCAACAATATTTTGCAGGTGTATGATGCCATTAAAAGTGTACGTGCGGCGTGTATTCGAGACCAAAAGCCCTACTTAATTGAATGCAAGACCTTTAGAATGAGTGGCCACGAAGAGTCGAGCGGCACCAAATATGTACCAAAAGAATTATTGGCAGAATGGGCGGAAAAAGATCCGATTAGCAATTACGAGCAGTTTTTAGCGAAGGAACAAGTGCTTACAGCAGCACAAATGAGCGGCATAAAGGCGGAGTTGAAAGCTTTTGTAGATAGTGAATGGGAAGTGGCTGCACTGCAAGTACCCTTTCAAATGAGTGTTCAGGAAGAATTAGAGGATGTGTATGCCCCTCGGGATTATCAGCAATGCAATTGGCCAATGGTACAATCGGCCACGCAACTAGCCCAAGTGCCTGCTAGCAATCTAAGATTTTTAGATGCCATTAAAGAAGGATTGTACCAATCGATGGAGCAGCATAGCAATTTGATTTTGATGGGTCAAGATATTGCGGAGTATGGTGGGGTATTTAAAATGACGGAAGGTTTTCTTGAGGCATTTGGCAAGGAGCGGGTACGCAACACCCCCATTTGCGAGAGTGCTATAGTGGGGGCAGCATTAGGGCTTGGCTTGGAGGGGTATAAGAGTATGGTGGAAATGCAGTTTGCCGATTTTGTAAGTGTTGGCTTTAATCAGATAGTGAACAATCTGGCTAAGATTCATTATAGATGGGGGCAAAACGCAGATGTAGTTATCCGTATGCCAACAGGGGCAGGAACCGGTGCGGGGCCATTTCATAGCCAGAGCAATGAGGCTTGGCTTACCCATGTTCCAGGGTTGAAAGTGGTATATCCATCTAATTCCTTCGATGCAAAAGGCCTGTTGGTTGCTGCTATTAATGACCCAAACCCCGTTATCTTTTTTGAGCATAAAGCATTGTACAGAAGTATCACTGGCAATGTGCCAAACCAATACTATGAAGTGGAAATTGGCAAAGCGCAATTAGTGAATGTGGGCGACGACCTTACGATAATCACCTATGGAATTGGAGTACACTGGGCTTTGGAATACCAACAAGCGCACCCAGAGTTATCGATACATATTCTAGATCTTAGAACGTTGCTACCGCTAGATTATCCTGCTATTCACCTAGCGGTACAACATACAGGAAGGGTATTGGTACTGCATGAGGACACCCTTTTTGGGGGTATCGGGGGCGAAATTGCCGCTTGGATTGGCGAACATTGTTTCCATATTCTTGACGCACCAGTGCTTCGATGTGGCAGTTTAGACACGCCTGTTCCCTTTAATACAGTATTGGAACAACAGTTTTTAGCAAAAAACCAATTGGGGGCATCTATTCAAAAGCTGCTACATTTTTAGGAGACGGTGTATTGGATGATTGGTAGAGAATAGTTACTTGCTTTGATTAGGAGCTTAAAAAATATCATTGGTCTTTTGGCGATTGTTTACGTCAAGTGGGGAAATGGGATTTTGAAATCCCCTCTTTATGTTTATGTAAAATCCCCTTTGGAACACCTCTCACTTCTAAGGTTAGCAACCTAAGATTGAAATAAGAACATGCGAAGCCATTTCTAGAAAAAACGACTTATCAACTATTTCTCTCTCTACTGAATGGTACTCCAAATTTTCCCAAGTATATAATCTTGAACTATCTTCTGGGTCATTATTGAATTTTTCAAGATCTGATTCATTAATGTAAAATGGAACCAAACGACTTGCATGGATTTCATAAAGCAGTTTTGCAAATACTTCAATAATATTTTGGGGATTATGACTATTTATTTTTTGAATTACACAGACAGCCATTTCAATAAAAAATTGTTTGCTTAATTCATCCTCATCACCTGAGGTTATATCATCTAATTCTTCCCAAAAAACGAAATTGTCACCGTCATCATAAAAAGGAATTAATGATTTACAATGTATTTGCGATAATACTTTTGCAAGTAGCAATATATTTGAGCTATCCAAATGAGCCATTGAATTTAAGTTTTTTTATTGGCAATTTTTTCCTGTTTGGCGTAGGTGTGTCCGACTTCGTCACATCATTTGCAAATCTCCCGATTTGCTGACGATGCAACAAATCAAATTGAAATACCACCTAGCTTGGCGTAGTAGCCCCAATTATTGTAGCCCAACAAATTCATTTCAATATTGCCGAGTATCCTCCTACAAATTAGGCCCCAAACTTTTAGAATTGGTCGCTTGAATACTGTCATAAGTAGGAAGTACAACTGTGGTTGAATCATTAGCAATCCATTGATCAAAACCTTGTCTATCCATTGAAAGAAATGCCATGCCGGTATTATTGATATTAGTAGAAATACCAATTCCGTTTTCTATAGGATCGTACTTAAATTTCACAAATTTGCCAATTTGAGGCAAGGTAGGATAACTTTTAATTGATCCTGAAAACATAATGACAAACTTTAAACAATTAGGAATATCAGGATTGATGGTAGCGATATTGTTAGAATCCTCATCTAACTTAGAAAAACTATTGTAATTAGCTAAATTATTTTCAATTCCTTGCAATTGATTTCCAGCTGTATCCATTTGAACAATTACTATAATCCCGCTTGTTTCAGGAGATAATGTATCGGCAAATGGAATAGTAGAGCGGTTATTATGAATGCTTCTTTTTTCTCTCATATAAGAAGCAAAAACAATTTTCCCGTAAACAGGATGGCTATTTTCGGCAAAGGACTTTATGGATAGTTCTCCTTTGTTTTTTTCATCAACAGAGGCTATATCTACAACTATTTCGGAAACAAACCAGATATAAATCAACAGAATTAACAGAATATATTTAGCAAATTTCCTTTTCGATGTACTTTCTCTTGGCGATTTAATTACAAGCACTATAAATAATACAAACTCACCTATAAGGGCATAAAATCTCATGAGTGATTCATAGGAAGCTTTTTCTTTTAATCCATAATAGGAATCGGTGTTTTTGTGCCAGGTTAGTTGTAAAAAAAGGGGAACTGCCATAAACCTTAAAAAGAGAATTGATAAGGTAATAACTATTCTTGGCGTTGAGGAGATGAGCGCTTTATTGAAAATTTCCAAGATAAAAGACTTAATATCCACTTTAGGTTTGTTTGTACTATTCGTATCCATCATAATTAATTTAAAAGGGCTTTGTTTCGTGAATAGGCAATAAATAAGGTAATCCAAACGTTCAATAATGTTAGAAGTACTAAAAAGCTTCTTTTTATTTTGAGCAACGATAAATATAAAGTACGCAATTGGAGTAAATACAATAAAGCTTTAGAAAACAGAGGTGATATCAACATTTGAATTTCTTCAGATTTGGTTGAGACTTGGCAGCAGGTTGATACCGAAAAGAGTATTTGCTCTGAAGTTAGTCTCTCGACTACGTCACATCGTCTGCAAATCTCCCAATCGCCTTAATGCAATAAATCAATTTAGCCCAGCAACAACTTTTTTATCCCTCTAATCAATATGGAGCGGTTATTAATTAGTTTTTAGAAATTGTTTAGAAGCCAAACAGAGTTGTTTAGAAGCCAAACAGAGTTGTTTAGAAGCCAAACAGAGTTGTTTAGAAGCCAAACAGAGTTATTT
>JAIXOJ010000165.1 GCA_027486835.1 Chitinophagaceae bacterium | reverse complement strand
TTGCAAATTCAGAATATTGTATTTCGCCCTCTAGTAAGGCAGAGCCAAAGCATTGAGCGGTGGAGGCAAGCCCTTATTAATGCCGAAAGCTTGGTGGGCTGGCGTGTTCAACTATACGAGTTGTATTCAGATATTGAATTGGATGCTGTATTGGAGAGCCTCATTAAAAAGAGAATACTAGGGGTTACAAAAAACAAGTTGGTGTATCTGGACAAAGAAGGTAAAGAGGTTGATGATGTAACCAATTTTTTGCAATCGCTTCAGTTCCGTGAATTACGAAAAGCCATACAAGGCTACCGATTCGATGGCAAGAAAGTCATCGAATTAATGGTTGATAATGGACAGTTCCGTTATTACGCTCCAGATAGGAGGCACCTACGTCCACGTCAAGGTAAAATCGTTTTTGAGCAATATGGAAGCGATGGCATATTGTATAGAACGGGTAAATACCCTAAGTATGTATTTGAATTAGGAGGTGATGAGGATTTGGGTTTGCTTTTAAAAGCTGCGCCTCTAGTGATCTACAAAAGAGGTGGTTTGGGCGATTGGTCACAATTTGCCGAGTTGTTTGGTATGCCTTTCAGAAAAGCTACTTGGGATGGCTTTAACGATGCCACTAGAATTCAACTGGAGGAGGCAATGGAAAAGGCTGGTTCTGCCTCTTATGCTGTTTTGCCCGAAGGTTCTACGATGGAGTTTTTGGAATCGAAAAACACCGCCAATAGCAGCGAGGTATATGACAATTTGAGAAAGGCATGTAATGAGGAACTAAGCATTCTCGTGTTAGGACAAAGCCAAACCACCCAAAAAACACAGGGCAGCCTTGGTGGTAATGATGATACACACGAGAAAACCGAAGATGAGATTAACGAAGATGATCGCCTAGAAGAGTTGGCCATCATGAATGAAAAGGTGAAACCTATATTAATCAACCTCGGATTGATGAAAGAAGATGGTGGCTGTTTTGCCCACCACGAAGGTGAGGAGGATTTAGCACCTAAAGAGGCAGTGGAGATGGGTATTAAAATGAAGCAAGCAGGCATTCCTGTGAGTGATGATACCTTTTACGAGATGAGTCGCATTCCTAAACCTGACAATTATGCAGAGCTAAAAGCGCAAGCTGAAGCCGAAAAGGAAGCGGAAAAGGAGCAAGCAGCACAAGAGCCTGCGCCCATCAACGCCAACATGCCCACCAAAAAGCCCAAGAAAGGAAAGCAACCCGAACCTAAGCAGGGCAATGCTGCCAAGCTGTCATTCATGGATAAACTAAGAATTGCTGTAGCCGATTTTTTCGACCCAGCCCAGAAGGATTAAATAATTACCTATCTGGGCTGGAGGGGCTATCGCATAAGGAGCTACAGTTGCAACTCAATGAACTGTATGGGGAATGCTGCACCCACCACGCCGACAGTCAATGGAAGCTTGCCGCCAAAGAGGATCGCTTGTCCAAGCAGATTGAACAAATGGTGGAGCGGTTGTGGGCTAGTAAAACGCTGCCGCTATTGGGTATTGACAAAGCTGTTGTAACTGAGTTTGCCAAAAAGCTATGGGATGGTGTAGAAAAAGGGTATGGCAAAAAGCTAAATAAGGTTGACTATACAACACCAGACGGCAACATGCTGGCCGCGTTACAAGACAATGTATGGCAATTTGCTGCGGCAAAAAATCGTGCTCAGTTAATTGCGCTGAGTAAAGCCTTGGTGGATGATACGGGTAAGCTGCGCACCTACAATGACTTTAAAAGAGAGGCATTTAAGATTAATGATCAACACGTTAATCAATGGTTGCAGACTGAATACGAATTGGCTGTAGCTGGTGGGCAAATGAGTGCTAAATGGGTAAACATTGAAGCACAGGCAGATACTTTGCCATTGCTAGAGTTTGATGCGGTTATTGACCAACGCACCAGTGACCTTTGCCGTACCCTACATAAAACAATACTTCCTCTAAACCATCCTTTTTGGGATACTTATTATCCACCTAATCATTTTAAATGTAGGAGCACCGTATGGCAAAGGCGAAGCGGAAAGATAACCCCAGAAAACAAGATACAGTATGCGGAGATTCCAGCTATGTTTAAAGTTAATCTGGCTAAGGAACGATTGGTATTCCCTCCTAAGCATCCTTATTTTGATGGATTGTCTAATGAAATTAAAAATGGGATAAGAGATATTTTACCAAAACAGCCAGTAACCAGTTTAGCCGACCTTAATAGGTATTTTGATAATTACGCAAAAGAAAATCCGGATGACTTTATAAGAGGATTTAAACAATTGGCTGTTGAGAGCAAGGTAGGCAATAATGGAAGCACGGATTGTTTTGGTACTATCTATCTCAAAAAAGATAGAGTAGAAAATATAATAAAATCGCTCAATTCGGTTGATAGTACGTTCGACCAAGAAGATTCATTGAGTACATTGTGGCATGAGATAAACCATAACAAGAATAAGTATGGAATTGTGTTGATGAATAAAACTCAAGTGTGTTACATGGAATGCGCCAATGAATTTGTAAGCAGAAAGACTTTGCCTGATTTCATAAATAAACTTGGCAAGAATTTCTCTAATCCTATTTTAACTGAAGATAGAGCATCTACAGGTTACAATACAATGGTTAAAAATATTGATTATTTGTTTAAAAAGACTGGACTTGAAAAAGAGGGTCTTGAGTTAATGAAGAAGTTGGCTTACGATACTCGTTACAATGAAATTCATAAAGAAATGATTAGCAACGTAAGCGAAATGATTAAGAGTTTGAATAAGAAAGTCAAACTAACTGATGCAAAAAGAATTGTAAGGCTGTGTGTTGAGGCTGGGCAAGCTAGAATAAGTACGGTTGAGCAAGTAGATAGGTTTTTGCTTGAAAACTTTTAATTATTCTAAACCTTCAGTAGGAAATGCACCTAGTCCTTCTAGGATTCTTTCTATCCTATTGGATTCCTTATGATTATTGGTTAGTTCAAAGAAAAATGCCAAGTCATTAAGTATAGCCATCTCAGCAAATCCTTCGGGTGAAACTTCTTTAGTATGCTTAATATAATCAGATTCATTGTCCTCAGATATCCCTATTTTTTCAAGGATAACCTTATCAGGCTGATATGTGAAAATTGTTTCCATCACACAAATATAAATGGAGAATGAATAGATACGAACAAATAAATCAATTAGGCAGGCAACTTCAACAAAAGTTTGAGTTGATTGCTGCTGCTAAAACGCTTCGATTTATTGGTGGCAACTTTGCTGCGCAGGGATACCA
>JAIXOJ010000149.1 GCA_027486835.1 Chitinophagaceae bacterium | reverse complement strand
AGCGTAGGCAATACGCATAGCCTCTCCCAGCACTGCATTATGGCTCCAAGTCGCATAATCGCTAGTGGGGTCGGTGCAACTCACGTCATCATTAAAGATGTAACCAGGCGCATCTTCATTCCCTATATAAGTGATGTAGCCTTTATCATGCAAGGTGTCTAAATCAACTGGATCAACATCATCCAATTTAATCGCATTCACTAGCGTAGTGCCTGCATTAACACCTCCTGAGAAGTTTGTTTTTGTGAACCCAATTGAACCAGTAACCGTCAACACATATCCATTCATGGTAGCCCCATATCCAGCAGGTGCAGGAATAGTTATCACTCCTGCTGCCGATGTGGCAGCTATATAGTTGCCAGTATATGAGGTGATCATATTGCGTATAGCCGTTGCAATCTTAGTTGGGGTGTCATCAGTTGCCGTCCAGTAATACATACCGCCAAATACTGCACCTGTCGGTGATGGTATCAAGATATATAGACTCTGCCCAGTTGTACCAACTGCCGAAATCGTTAATGTGGCTGTTGCCTTTGTTTCTGCACTGGTAACGGTGCGGTTTTCGCCGAGTGTAACAACAGCATCTTGGGCGATTTTCAAAGAGCCGCTACGAACCCTACCAATATTTTTCTGGACTGGCTTTGAAGCTTTTTTGCCCAATGCCCTCAACACCATAATACCACTATTCCCATTTTCTGCCCCACATACAATGTGTACATTTTTATTAATGGTTGTGGTGTAATCATTGGCATCCGTAGCATTTTGAAAACCTCGGCCTTCGATAATGAACTCAATAGGCTTGTACTTTCCAATCCAGTAATCAGCTTGCGCTTGCGCTTTGATAACAGATTTATGAACGTCAACATCAAAGCCTTTTGCAAAAACCGGTGTATAGGTATTGTCAGGATAACGTACGACTCCAATCGCTCTAAGTTTATTACCACTCAACGTATTGAGGGCAGTAACATAAGGATTGTCGATGTTGGCCATATCTTCTAGCGTTGCGGTATTGGCAACAAAAACAAGATAGAGCGGTGTGCCTTCAGATACTTGGCTAAAAAAGCCTTGGTTGATGGCTGCAAGCATACCCGCATTGGCAGCATTGGCCAGTTCGGTTTTTGCTTGCTTCTTACTCTTGATCACAACGGCTGTACCATAGCCACTAGTCGGAGCGGCAGGAATGGCAGCGATAACGCCAAATGTTCCGCTCGCATCTGCTGCTTGAATGCCGAGGTTGCTTGCGCCAAACTCTACTCTTACTTTAGGATTACTCATGGTGGGTTAAATTAAAACGGGGTAAACTGCTTACTCAGCAGTAGTTGATTTTGAATCCAAAGCAGATTGTGCTACTGCTAAATCGGCTTTGGCTTTATTTAAGGCTTTGGTGGCAGCCCCAAGAGCAGCCCCAGACTTGCCTTGCACGGCCAATTCTTTCTCTGCCACTACATCTGAAGCTTTTTGTACAGCAGCTTTTAATGCCTCGATACTTTCCGCTTCGCTAGCTGGAGTTTGACTTGCTGCCAATGCCTGATGGGTTTCCTCAATCTTGTTATTGATGTCATCAACCTTTTGCTCCAGTGCAGCTTTGTCCGGAGAATCCGCAGGAATACTATTGAGTGCGTCAAGTGCAGTCAGTTGCTGCCTGTTTAAATCCTCTACATCAGCTTGTAATTGCCCGATAGATTCTGATTGGGTTTTGGTTACCTCAGTAGGGTTTTCAACATCCTCCTTAATAATCTTAGTAACTACATTATCCTTCCTGGTTTCCCGTGCATGGTTGGCTGCCTGCCAGTCTTTGAAAAATGCTTGACCATCACTGGTGAAGTAGAAAACCTTTTGTTGCCCATGCGAGCCAAATAAAACTTTGGCTTTTTCAATTAACTTAGCCTTGTCCATTTAAATAATATTTGAGGCAGGAGGTGGGTTCGAACCACCGACCTTCTGGTTATGAGCCAGATGAGCTACCGCTGCTCTATCCTGCTATGTGATTAATTCAGTTGTATAAAACCTTTTAAGCTACTGATTGGTCTAACTCTTTTGGCCACCTCGTATCCCTCTCTGCTTCCGTCATCGTTCGTATTGCCCTCGATGGTATAAATCAATTGACCTTCTACTTTCTCAACAAATCCAGTATGTCCAAGCCCGCCGCCAAACTCCATGATAAAGATGTCTCCTGGTTTTACGGCACTACTTGTTTTGGGCAATTTTCGTAGGGTGCATTCGTTGTATTGTTTTAATACCCCGCCAGTTCTTACTAATGGATTGATACGTCCATTGGCAATACATGCTTTGTTTACACACCAATACACAAATGCCATACACCAGGAGTACCCTTTTGGTAGGCCAACACTTCGCAAGTAAGCTTCCACCTCCTTTCCTGCATTGCTGCCTCTTGGTTTCTCCTCAATGCCATTTTGGGTTAAAGCCACCTTCAGTGACTCTTGAGCTAAAGAGAATGCCATTACTTACCGAATGCTTTTTTTAAAAATCCAGATACCAATTGGAAAACGCTATTGGCTGCAATTTTTTTATTGCTTGCCAGCAATTCAGACACAAGGAACAAAACCGTACCGACTGTGCCAACAAATGGTGATTTTATTACAACCGCATCTACCAGTGCATTTACTACCAATTCTTCTGGGGCGGTGCCTTGAGCTGCCAAGAATAATGGTGTTGCAATAAGGCAGAGCAGTGCAAATGCCAAAAACGATTTAATTTTCTTCATCGAATGATTTATTATTTGGTTTGAAAAAACGTGTCAGCCAGATTACTAATTGTTTGCCGAGGTATCCGCCTGCTCCACAGATGAATGCCGTAATAGCGGCGAGCAATAGTTCCATCCAGAATTCGGATTGAACTTGAAAGAAACAGATAGAACCGCCAAACAATCCCGTGCTGATTGCGATTAGGTCATCAAGATTCCGCATAAAATGTAGTTGATACTAGCACCACGGGGATGCCTTACGGCGCATCCCGCATTGTGGTACGGCTAGTGTTGTCAGCAAAGGAAGATTGAGCTTATTTGGGTGCAATTATTCATCTGGCCTCCGCAGGTAGGCAACTATTAAGATGCTGTTTTGCGTGCCACTGGTTGTGTAGTATGCCCGATAGCTTTTATAATCTGTTTTGGTGAATGCGATATGCTTAGTATTGGTTGCTTGATTGCTATTGGTTAAGCTATCCAAGTTATCCCAGCTTATACCACCATTATTGGAGGCTTGCAGATACACCTTGCCGCCGACCGTTCCACTTACTTTCTGCACCAAGAAGTCAATAGCTTTTAAACGACTGCCAATGCTGTTAAAGGCAATCGTAGCGGTATCAACATTTACTAACGTGTCACGCCTTACTTCAGTCACAGGCTGCGACATAACAACATTAACCATTGGCACAATTAACGCTAAGAGGATTATTTTTTTCATGCTTTATAAATTACGGGTTATGAAAGAATATTAATTGTTAGACCAACGAACATTGATTCGCAATCTGGTAGAGTAAACTCTACGCTTGAGGAACGCCTTGTACAATTTTGTAAATCCCCACATTATCTGACCTTCTAACTCGGCCACCAGACATTAAGAGAACACTATGGATATCGCCATAGTACAATGGATTATTCAAATCCTGAAACAATTTGCGGCTGCCAATTGCCATAGCAATGCTATTCTTATGCCATGCTAATGAAACAAGGTTGTCATTCGCATCTAAAGCACTACCTATCGCTTTTATGGCATCTGTGTTATCACTAGCCATAACGCTTGATCTGGTCATGATATTAAAACTATGCAGTTTGCCTATCACACCATTGGCCGCATCGGCATATTGTGAAAAATCTTTGGCATTCGTTTCACCCAATGTATCATAAAATGCATCGTACATGTTGTCATCTATTAACACGTATCTATCTTGTTTCGGAGCTTTGCTCGTATTAAAACGGGTCATTAGGTTTTTCAAATCCCTGTGTGTGAATGCCAATCTATTTCCAGTTTGGCCGTCTGTTGGAGGAACGGTTATTGTAGCAGGATTACCGTTGGTTATTTGCGCACCAGTAGTTCTATATACTGGAGCATCAGCCCCCCATTTCACTAACAAATCGTCAGCTACCTCTTCTGATAGCGCATACATATGATCGCCCAATACGCTATCCTGCTTGTTATAACTGAGGTGAATTGAGTCAATATTTGGAATGTGTGTAGGGTCAGAGCTATACTCATCTAGGGCATATACAATGTCCGTATCAGTTCGCCTTACTGCTACTGCGGGAAAGGTTGATCGGTTTTTCCTTATCGATGGCTTCGCTCCTGGTTGTGGTATATGAACAATTCTACCAGCTACCACCCTGTCACTATCATCATACACATTTCTAAGGAACGAATTATCTTTCCAGAACCGTTCCATTATGTAAGGTACCCACGTTTCAACGAGTGTGCCTAAGGCTACATCTTTTTGAGGTGACAGAAAAACGCTTACTAATGTAATAACACCAAGTGCTATAGTAAAGTCAACTTGAAATAGAACACTGAGGAGCATGGAAATAATTAAAACTTTAATGATTCCAAATACGAAACGGGGTGTTTTCATGTAATTTTTATTTTAAATAATTGTGAAAAAGGTTTAGGGAATAGCTGAATGAAACGTTTAAAAAGAATTGTTATGATTGCTTGTAATCAACGCCGAATAATTCTTTATGCTTTACTACATAATGCTCAATACTTAGAGCTTTCAATTTCTCCAACTTACCCTCCATGTATAAATCCCTAGCACTTAGCTTTACTAAATCTGCCAATTCATTTTGATCAGCTGGTGGCTGGTTTTTAGCAAACTCAGATTCTATAGATTTATAGGGACTCATCCCATCGATAATAGCCTTCGTGGTATCAAAATCAGCAGCAGCTAGCTTCATGTACTTGTCTTTATCGCCTGCTACAATCTTACCAGAAGTAATAGCCGTGTCAATCAACGAAGCGTTTCGTTCAGCAAGCTGGGTT
>JAIXOJ010000006.1 GCA_027486835.1 Chitinophagaceae bacterium | reverse complement strand
GTATGAGAAATCATAGTTGGGTGTATGTGAAATCATAGTTGGGTGTATGTGAAATCATAGTTGGGTGTATGTGAAATCATAGTTGGGGATATGTGAAATCATAGTTGGGGATATGTGAAATCATAGTTGGGGATATGTGAAATCATAGTTGGGGATATGTGAAAACATAATTGGGGTATGAAGAATCATAGTTGATAGTGCTGCGTAGCCATATGCTTGAAACACTCCCTTCAAAAAATATTGCACCATTTTGGTATAATTATCGGCTGATTAAAATTACCCCATGAAACAAAATAGCACCATAAATGAACCTTCTTGACTAAATACAAGTAGCAATGTTGTAATAATTTTACAATTAAGTATAAATCTTCTTGTTTAATTAAATTGTATTATGATTAACTGTTTTTATCAATCTATCAAAACCTATTTAAAAATTCTTTCTAAGAAAACAAACGATTAATACTTTTGAATTGAAGGAACTTACTAAAATAAAAGTGGTCAAGTGTTTATTTTGTTTGAAATTTTCAGCCTGTTTTATTAGGCATTACAAATTATAAAGTCACTATTAGTTACAAAATACTGTATGAAATTATCTATTTATCCCACAAAAAATATACGCATCCTTAACTTAAGAAATGTATTTGCGCTTGCGTTTTTATTTCTCCATATTTTCTTTACAGGCATAAAACTTAATGCGCAATCAAGTACACAATATATAGTTGGTAATGATACACTTGTTAATTATGCGGATGTACCAGGGCTAGCACCTTCCAATAAATACAGTATTAAAGTTCGTTCGTCTGCTACAAACAACCAATGGGTTACTTGTTTTGCCCACTTTACCGAAAACAAGGCTTCGCGATTGCCAGATATTGTAGACAAATTTGGTGTTAATACACCCGGTAATGTTCAGGGTTATCAAATATACACAACAGGGTGGAGCCATACTTATGGCAATATAGAAATGAGTAACAATCAACCTGTTGAGGTTGAAATTACCTGTAATTCTGGATTTACTATTAGAAACGTAGCTGCCTCTATTAGTTCAGCACAAGCTCGACCAGCACAAAATGTTTCCATCCCCGCTTCAGTTGTAGCTGGTAAAGTGTATTTTACCATCAACAAGCCTGGGCAAATAGTAATAGATTTTAATGGCCAAATGGATAGTTTCAACAAAGCGATAACTAGCGATATTGTAACTGATTCTGTACACACTTTTTCTTTTTTTGCAAGTCCTTTAATTAAAAAACCTACCCTAACCAACACTACGAGGGTACTTTATGTGACACCGGGTGTTATGCCTAACAATATTGCCGCGAATTACGATACCATGTATTTTTTACCAGGGGTTCATGATATAGGAGTAAACTTTAAGGTTTATTCTAATAAAAAATACTATATACCAGGTGATGCAATAGTATATGGTACTTTTAACAATCTAGATGCCTCTGGTAATCCAGTACTATCTGGCGATAACATAAAAATATATGGGTATGGCACTATTTCAAGTCAAAAAATTACACATCCCAATTGGGTTGTAGGTTCAAATGAAGAGGAGTACAAGAGTATTTCTATTTCTAATGCAATGAATGTAGAAGTAACAGGTTTGTGTATAATTGATCCTGCTTTTCATACACTTCATATGAATCCTTTGGGAACAAGACCCAATAGAAATATAGAGGTAACTTTTGCAAGATGGGTGAAAATAATATCTTGGCGAGGAAATGGTGATGGGATAGGAAATGCTCATTTAATAGAGGATTGCTTTATTCGAGCTGCTGATGACGGTTCATATATTAAAGGCAATAGAAGAAGGTGTATATTTTGGAAAGATGCAAATGCTGCAGCCTTTCATTTGGCCGGCATTCCAGATTCAGGAAGTTCATTTCCAATTGTAGTAGAAGATTGTGATGTAATCTATAATAGAAATTCTAGTGGAAATGATGGTGGAGTTTTTGTACAACGTGCTTCAGGCGATTCTTTTCAAAGATTTGTAGATGTTACCGTTAGAAACTTTAGGGTATCAGACCCTCGGGCTAATATGCCTACTTTTCGCTTAAATTCTATTGATAGTACCGTTAGAAATAAGAAAGTAGTTTCCTATGAACGTGGTTCTAGTTTTTCAGGTATTACATTTCAAAATGTAACCATTGCAGCGCCAATTGCAGGTACAAAACAAGTAATCACTGGAAACGTTTTTGCCCCTTGGTATGGAGGAATCTACTTTAATAACGTAACTATGGGGGGGAGAAAGTTGAGTAAGAATGACTTTATTCTCAATCAATATGTTAGTGATATTTTCTTTGACGATTCTCAAGATTTAACATTAACTACTAATGCCGATTCTACAAAAGGTAGTGTTACAAGAAACCTCGTTCAATCAACTTATAAAGAATTAACTACCATCAGTTTAACGGCAGTACCTAAAATAGGATACAAGTTCACAGGATGGAGTGGCGATACCTCAGGAACTACCAATCCGCTCACTTTTATATTAAGAAAAAACAGGACAATTACTGCCAATTTTGTACTTAATACAACAGACCCCATTGTTGTTGATACTACAGGGTCTAATTTCTGGGTAGTTCCAGCGGGGGTTATCGGTGCTACATTTCAAATATGGAGTGGGGGTGGTGCTGGCGGTTCTGCAGCTAGTGGTAATGTAACTGCTGTTACTCAAGCCAAAGGTGGTGGCGGTGCAGGGGGTAGTTATGCCAAAGTTTTCAAGAGTCTAACGCCTGGTCAAATAGTCTATTTTACTGTAGGTGCAGGTGGTGTAGGTGCTACATCTGGTTTTGCAAATGGGTCTAGTGCAATGGCTGGTGGAAGATCATTTGCCATTTTAAACAGTGACACAATTGTTTTGGCGGTTGGTGGGGCTGGCGGCCTTAATTCATCTATAACCAATGGTGTATTTAACGGTACTGGCGGCATTGCTTCTACATCTGGTAATAAAGGTGATTCTGTTTATTATGGTGGCAATGGTGGCAGTGCAACTAGTGGTGGTACTGGTGGCGGTGGTGGAAGTGCTGGTACAAATGGCAATGGAGGCAAAGGTGGTGTACAAACAGCAGGTGTAGCAGGTACAAGTGGTGGTAACGGGGCTACTGGCATAAATTTAACTTCAGATGGTAGTTTTGGATTCATTCCAGGTGGAGGGGGTTCTGGAGCGGCTGTAAGAAACAGCAATTCACCATACCTATACCCTAATGTTACTAAAAAAGGTGGTAACGGGGGTAATGGAAGGCTAATAATAAATCAAATTACTGCACCCTTGCCAGTACAAATAGCAACTATTTCAGCACAATTAAAAGTAAACAGAACAGTAGTAGTAAATTGGATAAGTAGTACCGAGGTTAACCTTGCTAACTACAAAGTACAGCGTAGTAATGATGGAATTTTATATAGAACGATAGGTTCAGTAGGTGTAAAGGGGGATGGAAGCTATAGTTATGATGATAATTTGCTTAATGAAAGTGCTTTGCCAGCAACTATTTTCTACCGAATAGAGGCAGTAGATAAGAATGGTAGCAAAACGTATAGTAAAGTAGTAACTGTAGAATTGAGTGAGAAAGTAATAAAAACATTCTTTAGTATTTATCCAAACCCAGTACATTCTATTGTATATGCACAAGTTTCTGCATTAAAAGCGGGTGTAATGAATTTGCGATTGATAGATGCACAAGGCAAAGTAGTTGCAAGACAAAAAGAACAGTTAAATGCAGGTACAAACTCTTTCATGATTTCAGTAGCCAAGTTAGCGGTAGGTAGCTACATACTAGAAATAGAGAACGTTGAGGGCAAACAACAACAGCACTTTATTAAGCAATAGAGTATTGCCATCTTTATTTAAGCATTACTTAATATACAATACATGTTCGATAATAGGAGTTGATTCATTTTTTAAGAAGAAGAACTTTCTGAAATTTAGAGTAGATTGAAGATACTACACTTAATGCATTGGATAGAAATACAATAACATGAAAAAGGTTGAATCTATAATAAATATTATTTTATTATTAATGCTTATTCTATTGCCAATGTTTCCATTTGCGCAACCACAAGATAATGGGTACGACTCAGGTGATGGTGACCCAGATAATATACCTGCAGATGTTCCATTTGATAACTGGCTATTTGTATTTGTTGCAGTTGGCGTAGGCTATGGAATAAAGAAGATTGTAGCCCAAAAATTTGAGAGAAAAAAGGAAAATAATTTTATAAATAGGGTGTCGATAATAAAGACGGAGTAAGGTAAATGTTGCATATTGGCTCATAAAAATGGACAACAATCTCAAGCAGAAATTTCGGAAAACAAATTCAATATTACGAGTGTGTAAACCTGATTATTAACTTGGTTCAATACTAAATGAAACAAATGTGCACATCAATGCGACAATAACCATCGCTAATCCATATGCCTTCTTGATACTTTTGCTTCAATGAAAATGATTGCAATGAAAAGGTATAAAGTATTCTTTTTTCTATTTGTCTTAACAGCTTATTATGCCAAGGCTAATAATAATCCTATAATAAAATACATAGACAACCAACCAACTTACAGCATTCAATGGAATAACCAGTTTGCACAGATTAATAACATTTCACCCGAAATAGAAATTAATGATAAGTGGGTATCTGCCAGCGAATTCAAAAGTATCAAATGGGTAAAAAAAGAGGGTACACGTTTAAGTGTATCGAATAATTATACTGGTAAGGTAGAATATCTATACCTCATTTGTGAAAACCATCCTTTAATTTCCAATTTCACTATTGAATTTGAATTGATGGAAGGTCGTCCTTATCTAGTAATGAATGCTTCTCTAAAAGCAAATGAGAAATTCAAATTAGGTGGTATAAGGTTGTTTAATTCGGCAAAAGAAAATATTGTATTGCCGGGCAATAGCAAAGATTGGCTCATATTTAATGAAAGTGCCTCAGCACCTCATACTGGTGCTATAATGTATCCATACCAATTAGATACAAAACGCGCAAAGGCAGGTACTTATTCTAAAGCTCATACAGGGGTTTGGCTAAGTATGTTGGTGAATGACAAAAAAAATTGTGCATTCTCTTTTGCAAGTATTGCTTCTGAATTGTGGCCAAATAGTTTCAAATGGGAATTACCAGTTAAAGATGATTTCAATCGATTAAAAATATCTGCTCGCAGTGGTGCAATTTTCGAGAGGGAAAAAATATGGGTACCTGCTGGAAACACCATTACAACCGATGCGTTTTTAGTAGGTTTCTGGGATAATGAAAGACCTACTAAAATATTGTTGGAAACAGGAAAAATTATGGGTGAAAATGTGCGCAAGGGAAAACCTATGCAATGCCCTGCACCAGGTTGGAGTTCTTGGCATACATACAGTAGGAACATTACTGAAAAAACATTTCTTACTTCTGCTGATTTTATCAACAAAAATTTAAAAGAGTACGGTTGGAAACAGATGCAAATTGATGGGGGGTGGTGGACAACTCCAGGGTTATATAAAGTAAATGATTCTTTATTTCCTCATGGCATTCGCTACTTATCAAATTATGTTACAGATTTAGGGCTTGATTTTGGTCTTCATGTTAGTCCTTTTCGTACAAATCCTACTGATCCAATTACTGCTCAACACCCTGATTGGGTTTTGAAACCAGCCCTTGCTAAAAAAGTAGCAAAAGGTGATGACGAAATGGAAACTACCATAGGAACTGTATATGTAGATGGTAGTCATCCCGCAGTACCTGGTTTTTCGGCGGGTCGATATCAACAAATAGTAGAAGGATATAAACCCTCATTTATGAAGTGGGATCATACTTACGGAGGTTTGGAAGAAGGTAAACGCTATGATTCTACTATTACATTTATGCAAGCACACAACAAAACAATTCGTGCAATCAGAATTGCTTTACCAGAAAATCTAATAGTTACACGAAGCATGGGGTATGTATTTGGTGCATTAGAATGTTATGATGCCGTAAGAATTGGCAATGACATCAATCATCCAGGATATAAGTCAGAAGCGGAACCTTATACCAATATTACTTACGGGAAAACATTAGGAACAATTGAAGATGATCAAGTAGAAAAAGGACTAGTACGCTTTGCACGATCAGTTTCACAAAACTACTATATCCATAAAAATATTGCCATTTGTGACCCTGACGCATTTTTTGTTAACCCATTGTACACAATAGACGAAGCTAAATGTCACATGACATTGGAAGCAATTATGGGAGGGCTTTTCTTTTTTGGCGATAAAGTAGAATCCTTACCTGCGGAAAGATTAGAACTTTTGAAAAACAAAGATATTATATCGGTTAATAAATTAGGGGTACATGCTATACCGCTAGATTTGTTTACAGGGGTTGATATCCCAACTATATGGAAATTGGAAACAAAAGATCGTCTTATCATTACCATTTTTAATTGGCTTGATACTGATGTTACTAAAACATACAATCTTAAAACAGATTTTGAGTTGAACAATTCAAAATATAAGCTCACTGAAATATGGACTAAAGATCACTTCAATATAGCTGCGGATAAGTTAACATTGACTCAACCACATCATTCTGTAAAAATTATAGAATTTCAAAAGTTGTAGAACCTAATATCTAAGTGATTCTGTTTGCCATGTTTTTTAATAAAATAAGCCTAACGATAGTATAGAATGAATTTTAAATGTAAAAAAGTAGGATTGTTGTCTTTCTTTCTATTAATGGTTCTATCGTTGTTTGCAAGAACCATATCAAAAGATACTTCTATCAATAAGCCTAATATTCTTTTAATATTGTCTGACGACCATAGCTTTCCTCATGTAGGATGTTATGGTGATGCAAACGTTTTGAAATATAATATAACCCCGAATTTAGATGCATTTGCCAAACAAGGAATGCGATTTGAAAGGGCTTACACTACAGCACCTCAATGTGCTCCTTCAAGAATTTCCATTTTTACAGGGTGTAGTCCAGTGAGTATTGATGTTACTCGTTTTGCAGAGCCATCACGTAAAGAAGTTCCTTTTTTTACTGATGTATTGAGGAAATCGGGTTATTGGGTAGGGTTAGATGGTCGTAACCATCATTTGGATGGGGCTGAAGAAGATAAAAATCCAATGATTAATGAAGTTTTGGCAAATGAAGGGATGAGGAGTCTTAAAACACGCTTTGATCATGTAGTAAAATTTAATACAAAAGGAGCGCATTTGACAGAAGTTCCAGCAAAGATTAATGCTATAATTGATGAAGTACCCAAGGGGAAACCATTCTTCCTGTATTTTGGATTTAATCAACCACACAGGAAATTTGGAGAAGATTTTGAAGAAATAAATCCTAGTGATTTGGTGTTGCCACCTGATTTTCCTGATTTACCAGAAGTACGTAAAGATTATGCTCGTTATCTATCTGATGTACGAGAAATGGACAGAGGGTTTGGGTCAATAATGAAAGTTTTAGAAGAAAGGGGATTGTCGAAAAATACCATAGTTATTTTCATTGGGGATAATGGTGAGTCTTTATTACGAGGAAAAGGAACGCTTTGTGGGCGTGGCACACATGTACCTTTAATTATCCGTTACCCAGCAACACTGAAAAAAGGGAATTTATCTACTAAAACATTGGTTAGCGGCGAAGACCTTGCTCCTACAATACTAGAAATGGTTGGTTTAAGTTTTGAAAATAAAATTTCTGGAAAGAGTTTTTTAAGCACATTAAAAGGTGTTAATGAAACCAATAAACGAGACTATGTTTTTGCTGAGCGTGGTTGGCATGCAGGACCACTTACAAGAACAGATGGCTTAGATCTATCAAGATCTGTAACATCAGAGCAATTTAATTTTATTTACAATGCCTTGCCCAAGCAAGAATTTGCACAGGTGGACATGGTAAAAACAGAAGCGTGGCAAGAAGTAGTGAAAGCCCATACTGACAATAGGTTGTCTGATTTATTGCAAAAGTTTTATTTCTACAAAGAGCGACCTGTTTTTGAATTGTATGACCTTACCAATGACCCTTTTGAACTAAACAATCTTACAGGTAAAAAAGAATTTAAAGACATTGAAAAAACACATAGAGAAGCGTTAGAAAAGAAGATGATAATAGATCATGATTTTCTTCCATTACCCTCACACATTCTTTAATATGCTACAATTAAAATTGAATAAAATGAAGAAAAGCGCAGTTTCTACATCTAAGTCTATACTCTTTTTAATTTCTTTAGTTATTTATGGGACAATATTGGCTCAAAATAAACGTCCAAATATTTTGGTTATAATGGGGGACGATATTTCAAGAACGAGTATGGGAGTATATGGAAACACTTATATCAAAACCCCCAATTTTGATAGGATTGCAAAGGAAGGTGTATTATTTACGAATGCCTATGTATGTAACCCAAAGTGTTCTCCATCAAGGGCTTGCTTTCTCACAGGTCGTTACTCTTGGCAACTTGAAGAGGGAGCTAATCATATACCAGTAATGCCCGAAAAATGGAAGTTTTATCCCGAGTTGTTAGAGCATTCAGGATATTCAATTGGGTACACGGGCAAAGGTTGGGGCCCTGGTGTTTATTATGGAGAACATAACCCTGCTGGATGGGAATACAATACTATTTCTTGTACACCTCCATACAAGGGAATAAGCAAAAAAGATTATGCTGCAAATTTTGAAGACTATTTAACCAAAAGAGACTCGACTAAGCCATTTTGTTTTTGGTTTGGAACGCATGAAGCACATCGTAGATATGAAAAGGATTCCTACAAAAAGGCAGGTAAAGATTTAAACAAGATTGTTGTACAGAAATGTTTTCCTGATAATGAAATAGTTAAAGGCGATTTGGCTGATTATAGTGTAGAAGTTGAATACCATGATATGATGATTGGTAAGGCATTGGAATCTTTGTATAAAAGAGGGTTGCTAGACAATACGATTATTATTTCTACTTCGGATCAAGGAATGCCCTTTCCTCATATTAAGGGTCAGATATATGACGAAGATTTTCATGAGGCATTTGTTGTTAGATGGGGAGATAAAATAAAGCCAGGGAGAGTAGTAACAGATTTTATCAATTTCCCAGATGTTGCTCCAACAATTATGGAAATAGCAGGGCTGAAACCACATGAGCAAATGACAGGCAAGAGTTTTCTTAATTTATTATTGTCTAACAAGTCGGGTAGAATTGATAAAAGTCGTTCGTTTTCAATTGTGGGAAGAGAAAGGCATGATATGGGCCGAATAGAGGGGGATCAAATAGCTGTTGGCTATCCTGTAAGAGCAATTAAAACAGATAAGTATTTATATTCCCACAACTATAAAACAAATAGATGGCCCGCAGGTGACCCAGAATATGGCTATAACAATTGTGATGACTCACCTACAAAAACCTATATAACCAATTTGAAGGAAGGAGATCCAGAGTACAAATATTATATGCTGTCTTTTGGTAAAAGACCTTCTGATGAGCTTTTTGATATAGAGACAGATCCTGATTGTGTACACAATTTAGCAGCAGACACCAAATATGCGAGTACGATACTAAACCTAAAGAATCAAATGCATCAAGTGCTCGTATTGCAAAGAGATCCAAGAGTATTAGGGAATGGAGATGTTTTTGATTATTATCCCGAAGCAAGAGAAGAGAAGTTAAAGAAAATGTATAAGGAAAAATATTACAACATGTTTGATAAATATTTAGAAAAGTTTGGAAAACCTACAGTTCCAATGCCGAAAAACTGGGTTGATAAAGAAAATGAGAACTAAAAAATAAACAATTAAAGATGAAATTAAGTAGATTATTACTTCCGGTTTTATTATTGGTATCAATACTAAACGGAATAAGTGCAAAGGGTCAAAAAGCATCAAATAAAAAAGGTAAACCCAATATTATTTACATTCTGGCAGATGATATGGGCTATTTTGAGCTAGGTTGTTATGGAGGGAAGGTTATAGAAACGCCTAATCTTGACAAATTGGCTAAAGGAGGTATGGTTTTTTCTAACCACTATTGCGGTTCCAACATTTGCGCCCCTTCAAGGTGTGCGTTAATGACTGGGAAGCATACAGGGCATACATGGATTAGAGACAATAAGGAAATGCCAACTGAAGGGAATGAGCCAATTTTGGCTAGTGAAATTACAGTTGCAGAGGTTTTGAAAAGTGCAGGATACACAACAGGAGCCTTTGGAAAATGGGGATTGGGGTATCCTGGTTCTGAAGGATCACCAAATAAGAAAGGGTTTGATCAGTTTTTTGGATATAACTGTCAACGCCATGCGCACCACTATTTCACAAATTATCTTCGTCAGAATGATGATTCAATACCACTTGAAGGAAACCTCAAAGCTCCCTATAAAGAGTATAGTGCTGATGTCATTACTTCAAAAGCGTTAGACTTTATTGAGCAAAATAAAAACAAGCCTTTCTTCTTGTATTTCGCATCTACTTTGCCTCATAACCCCTATGATCAGCCTGATGATAAAATATTGGACTATTATGTAACAAAAACTGGTAAGCCAAAGGGTGATCCTACATCTGAGGATTTTTCAATTCCTAAATATGCGGCCATGACTGCCCGCCTTGACAAAGAGGTAGGTCAATTGATTGCTAAACTAAAAGAATTAAATCTTTTAGATAATACCTTAATAATTTTTACTAGTGACAATGGAACTGCCCTGAGACCTAAAGAAGATGAATATATTAGAACAGGCGGCGATTTGCGAGGGCGTAAAAGTGAAATGTATGAAGGTGGTATAAAAAGCCCAATGATTGCCTATTGGAAAGGTAAAATTGTTGCTGGCAGTCAGTCAGACCTTATTTCGGCATCTTGGGATTTTTTACCAACTGCTGCGGAGTTAGTAAAAGTAAAAGCTCCAGAAAACATAGATGGAATATCTATGCTTCCAACATTGTTGGGTAAATCAAATAATCAAAAGCAGCACGAATACCTTTATTGGGAGCGTAATCAAACACAAGGTATAAGGAAAGGTGACATGAAGGCAGTAATAACTTTTGATAAAGAGACTAAGAAACCTTCTATCGAGATTTTTAATTTAGCGAAAGATCCATATGAGAAAAATGACTTAGCAGCCACAGAACCACAACTGAAAAGTGAGTTTTTTGAAATAGCCAAATCAGCACACATTGATTCAGACTTATTCCCGCTAATTAAGAAACAAAAAAAATCTAAACAAAAAAGTGTAGAATGAGAAAATTAAATGCCTTAATGTTTGTTATCCTTCTAACATCTTATGGTTATGCAAATCAAACGCAACAACCTAAACCAAAGTTGAAGCCTAATATTCTGGTAATATATTTAGATGATTTAGGTTATGGTGATTTAAGTTGCTATGGTGCTACAACCATTAAAACACCAAATATTGATAAGTTAGCAAACAAAGGGGTACGGTTTACGAATGGTTATGCAACTTCTGCTACTTGTACGCCGAGTCGTTATGCTCTAATTACAGGTATTTATCCATGGCGTAATAAAGATGCTAAAATATTGCCAGGGTCAGCACCCTTATTAATTGGAACAGAGCAACAAACGCTTCCTAAAATGCTGAAAAAATGTGGATATAATACCGCAGTTGTTGGTAAATGGCACCTTGGGTTAGGTACCGGAATTGTTGATTGGAATAAAAAGGTATCACCAGGACCAAATGATGTTGGATTTGATTATGCATACGTGTTGGCTGCAACACAAGACAGAGTGCCGACTGTTTTTATTGATAATGGTTTTGTTGATGGATTAAATACTAATGACCCCATTTCCGTTAATTACGATAAAAATTTTGAGGGACAGCCTACAGGGAAAGCGAATCCAGAACTATTAAAAATGATGTGGCATCATGGACATAACGGTTCTATCGTAAACGGCATTCCTCGCATAGGCTTTGTAAAAGGAGGGGCAAGTGCCAATTGGAAAGACGAAGATATCGCAGACCATTTTTTAGAAAAAGCGCAAACCTACATAAGGAATAACCACGACAAACCCTTTTTTCTTTATTATGCTTTGAACCAACCCCATGTGCCTCGCACCCCAAACCCACGGTTTGTTGGTAAATCGGGTATGGGCGTACGTGGTGATGCCATATTAGAGGCAGATTGGTGTGTTGGTGAGATTATAAATACATTGAAATCCGAAGGGCTTTTAGACAATACATTGATGGTTTTCTCAAGTGATAATGGGCCAGTATTAAATGATGGATATAATGATGAAGCGGTTGAAAAAATAGGCAAGCACAAACCAACTGGGCCACTTCGCGGAGGCAAATACAGTTTGCTTGAAGCCGGAACAAGAGTTCCATTTTTTACTTATTGGAAAGGAAAAATAAGCCCTGCTGTTTCTGATGCTTTGGTTTGTCAAATAGACTTGATTGCATCTATTTCTAGCCTAGTAGGTGGTAAAACAACCAATACGGATAGCCAAAATTTATTATATGCGCTAATGGGTAAGTCTAACATAGGACGTAAAAGCCTAGTTACAGAGGCGAATACTAAAACTGCCTTTAGAAAAGGTGATTGGTTAATGATTCCACCCTATCCCGGTGAAGCAATACTTGAAGAAGTAAATATTGAATTGGGTAATTCAAAAGATTATCAATTGTATAATTTGAAAAATGATATAGGACAAAAAAACAATTTGGCGAAAACACAACCCAAAATTTTAACCGAAATGATTAAAGGCTTTGAATTGATTCGAGGTAAAGATTATAAAAATGTTGAAAAAATTGAATTGAAATAGTCTGGGTTTAAACTACTAAGCCTTTCAAACGAAGAACTAAATAAAGTTTATAATCAGAAATGTCCAAGTTCATTACGAAACTGCAATTATAATGTGATTGAGAGTGGCGAAGCCGTAAGTAGTATTTGTTATTAACAATACAAATTGTGTGTTTATATAATACTAACAATGTAATAAAGATTGAGCATGAAACTAGATAACGCAATGAAATTATTATTATCATTATTCTTTTTTATTACTTGTAGCAATTACAATGTTTATTGTCAAGATGTTAAAACCGAAAATTGTGTACCATTAAAAGCTGAAGATTTTCAAAAAAACATAAATGGTAAAATGGTTGGTTTATACTTTTTAAAGAATGGAAGAATCAGCATGGCAATTACCAATTATGGCGGTAGGATTGTTAGTTTGTGTGCACCTGATAAGGATGGTAAAATGGCTGATGTTGTCGTTGGATTTAAAAGTATTGATGACTATTTAAAAGCTACAGGGGTGTATCATGGGGCAATTATTGGAAGAGTTGCAGGTCGTATAAGCAATGGGAAAATTGATGTAAATGGAACAAATTATTCATTGCAACAGAATGCTGGTAATCACCATTTACACGGAGGATTAAATGGGTTTCACAATCAGGTTTGGGAGGTAAAATCTAGTACTGAAACTTCATTGGTATTGACTTATTTGTCAAAAGATGGCGAAATGGGGTATCCCGGAAACGTACAAATAGAAGTTTCATACCAATTAAATCCAAAAAATGAATTACAAATTGAATATAAGGCTACTACTGATAAAAGTACACCTCTAAACTTAACAAATCATGCGTTCTTCAATCTTGCCGGTGAGGCAAGTGGCACCATTTATAATCATTTGTTAACCATACATGCAGATTATATCTGTCCTATCAATGAGGATAAAATGGCAATAGCTAAAAATTATACAATAATAGGAACGCCATTTGATTTCAGAAATGAAAAACCTATGGGTAAAGATTTAGTACTTCAGGATTCAAACCAACAACTAAAGTTAGCAGGTGGTTATGATCATCATTATATTCTAAACAAAAAAAAGAAGCAAGAAATGTCTTTGGCTGCTATAGTAGTTGAACCAAATAGTGGTCGAAAAATGGAAGTCTTTACACTTGAACCGTGCATTCATTTATTTAGTGCCAACTTTTTTAAAGGAACAGATATAGGTAAATTAGGAAAACCTATTAATTACAGAGAATCCTTTGCATTAGAAACTCAGCGTTACCCTTATTCGGTTGATAAAAAAGTTTTTCCATCTAACATTCTTAATCCAACTGATAAATACCACACAAAGACAATTTACCGCTTTTCAGTTGTTGAGTAGTAAATGCCATTAAGCAGAAATTAATAAATTTTTGTCCTCCTAAAGAAAATAAAATAGCTGTAAATATTTAACCCAAATGGATACTATAAAAATAAGAGAGCATTTTGTACAATTGTATAGTCAGGAACCATTAGTAGTTAAATCTCCAGGTAGGGTAAATATCATTGGAGAGCATACTGATTATAACAATGGATTTGTATTACCTGGGGCTATTAACAAAGCAGCATATTTAGCAATTTCACTGAGGGATGATGAAGAAATTCATTTAACGGCAATGGATTTGAATGAAAGTTTCAATGTCCATATTAAAGACCTAAAACCAGTTGGCGATATAAGTTGGCCCAATTTTATTTTGGGGGTTGCAGCTCAATTTGTTAAAAAGGGAATAGCCTTAAAAGGTTTTAACGCTGTATTAATGAGTGATGTGCCTATTGGAGCAGGATTATCATCTTCGGCTGCTATTGAATGTGCGACCTGTTTTGGATTAAATGAGTTGTTACAAACAAAGTTGGATAGGTTAACAATGGTAAATATGGCGCAAAAAGCTGAGCATGAATTTGCTGGCGTTATGTGTGGAGTAATGGATCAGTTTGCCTCGATGATGGGCCAAAAAAATCATGTAATAAAGTTAGATTGCATGACAATGAATTACGACTATATCCCTTTTAATATTGATGGGTTCAAAATTCTCTTGCTAAATACAAACGTAAAACATTCACTTGCCTCCTCAGAATATAATACGAGAAGATTGGAATGTATGAAAGCGGTAGAATGGATAAAAGAATCCAATCCTACTGTAAATTCTTTACGAGATGCTACTGTTGATATGCTTAAACAGAATGTATTGAATAAAAATGCCTTGGTTTATCAGAGAGCCGAATTTATTGTAGAAGAGATAAGTAGATTACAACAAGCATGTGAAGATTTACAAAAGGGTGATATTGATGCGTTAGGAGCTAAAATGTACGAAACTCATTTTGGGTTAAGCCAAAAATATCAAGTGAGTTGTAAGGAATTAGATTTTTTGGTTAATGAAACTTTGACAAATAATTCGGTAATTGGCAGTAGGATGATGGGTGGTGGTTTTGGAGGATGTACCATCAATTTGGTAAAGGAAACAGCAATTGAGGAATTAATATCTACCATAAAACCACGTTACGAAGAAGCAATGTCATTACCATTAAGTTTTAATATTGTAACAATTGAAAACGGAACAGAGATAATTGAATAATATGTTTGAAATAAAGGAACACCCTCACACAAGAAAAAATATACTAACAGGCGAATGGGTTTTAGTTTCCCCGAATCGTTCAAAAAGACCATGGCAAGGAAAAGTAGAAACAGTTCCAAATGATACAAGACCAGCTTATGATGCGGAATGCTATTTATGTTCAGGAAACAAGCGTTCCGATGGTAGTAAAAACCCTGACTATAAAGATACCTTTGTGTTTACAAATGATTTTTCTGCATTGTTAGAGGATACACCTGATGGGGTAATTAATAAGAATGATTTATTAGTGGCTAAAAGTGAAAGTGGTATTTGTAAAGTAATCTGTTTCTCGCCTAATCATAGCTTAACGCTCCCATTAATGGCTGAAGAGGATATAGAAAAAGTAGTGAATCTCTGGCAGCAAGAGTTTACTGAATTATCCAATAACCCTTTTATTAAGTACATCCAGATTTTTGAGAATAAGGGAGATACGATGGGATGTAGTAACCCACATCCTCATGGGCAAATATGGGCTTCCTCATCTATACCTCTTGAATTGGAAAAAGAAACGCTACAGCAAAAACAGTATTTTGAAATTCATGGGAAAAGCTTGCTGTCTGATTATATAGATATTGAGTTAGAACAGAAAGAGCGTATTGTAGTAGAAAATGAACATTTTTTAGTGGTTGTACCATTTTGGGCAGTTTGGCCTTACGAAACAATGATAATAAGTAAGCGGCATGTAACTGATATTGGTGAGTTTACAGAGGCAGAGAAAAAATCATTAGCGGCTATTTTAAAAAAGCTTACCACTAAATACGATAACCTATTTAAAATTTCATTTCCTTATTCTGCGGGCATCCACCAACGGCCTGTAAATGATGGGTTGCACAATGAATGGCATTGGCACATGCACTTTTATCCACCTTTATTAAGGTCAGCTAGTGTAAAAAAGTTTATGGTTGGATACGAAATGTTAGCCAATCCCCAAAGAGATATTACACCAGAAATGGCCGCACTTTCATTAAAAGAGCTTTCTGAGATTCATTATAAAAACAAACCATAGATTAATAATCAAAATGATTATTATTGCTAGCACATTTTAATAGGATTAATCAAACTTTTTGGCATAAGTAATATAAATAACAATTAAATTAAAAAAATGAAAAGAGTAATTTTAGTATTAGCAGTAGCATTGTCTACTATTTCAGTTTTCGCACAAGATGGAAAGTCAAAGAAAACAACTGAGCAACGAGCAGCAATGTATGTTAAAGAATTAACTACAGAGCTTAGTTTAACTGCAAATCAATCTTCAAAAATCAAAGCTGTTCAATTAGAAAGTCTTTCAAAATTAGACTCGATAAAAGCTAAGGCTACAGGTGGTGATAAAAAGGCTGGTAAAAAAGAAGCAAAAGCAGTTAATGATGCAGCCAATGCAAGCATTAAAGCCATTTTAACCGATGAGCAAAAACCAAAGTTTGATGCTTGGGTAGAAGCTAGAAAAGAAAAGATGAAAAACAAAAATGGTGGTAAAGAAAAAGAGAAAAAAGAGAACAAAGAGGATAAAGAGAACTAAGCTTTAAATCTTCAACCTTATAAAAAAGTCCTCCCGTACGCCAAATATTCGGGAGGACTTTTTTTATAACCACTTTTTTATTTCCAGAGAATTATACATGTCTAATTTTTTCACCTTCTCTTCAAAGGCTATTGTTCCATTCCTTTTTTTTGTACTAGGGTTTAATGTATTACTCCCTGCCCAAAAG
The DNA here is from genome assembly GCA_027486835.1 of Chitinophagaceae bacterium. Classification (GTDB taxonomy): domain Bacteria; phylum Bacteroidota; class Bacteroidia; order Chitinophagales; family Chitinophagaceae; genus Parasediminibacterium. The sequence continues at coordinate 28,036 of JAIXOJ010000006.1, read as the reverse complement.
TTAAAATATGTAGTAAAACCGGTGCTTACTGGTATGATGACCAATTCTACCAATAGCGAAAAATGGTTTAAAGACATTGCTAGTTGGGGTGTAACAGGTTGGGAGTGCTTTGCTCCACATTATAGAGCAAAACTATTTCAACTAAACCTTGACGAACGCATAAACGGTGTTCTAAAAGGAAATGATAGTACCATTCCATGGTTAGAAGAATTAATGCCAGAATTTAGTCTTTCTCAAAAAAGTGAAGAATATAAATGGCAGGAGGAAATGATTTTAAAGGCTTACAAGGGATGTGTGGATAATGGAATTGAATTTAATTACGGCTATCCTTTCCCCATTTTCCCTGTTCAAGATGTTTCGCTAGTAAAAAAACTAAAACCAGAATTGTTTGATGCAAAGGGCAAACTAATAATGACACATCCTTTTATTCGTGAGTTACTAAAAAATCATATCAGATTACTAAAAAAGAAATTACCATTACTCAAAGGGGTTACAGTTTGGATGTGCGAAGGCAATGGCGAGTTGGTTAAGTTTGATGACTATGACCTTGAGCATAATAAAGAATGGTTAGAGGTTTGGGTAGGTGCGCTTAATGAAGTATGCAAAGAACTCAATATTAAAGGAACCGTTTTTGCCCACGATTACTTTCACACCTACAAAACACATCGGCACGCATTTGAGGCTTTAGCAAAATATCCTGATATTATTGTGATGGAAGACAATACCTGGCCCGAGGAGAATACACTTTGTCCCCCCTTTGCATTTATCCCAAATACAGATCAAAAAAAGTTGTTTGCAAGCAACAGAATTTCTCAAAATATTTTAACTGATTGTGAGTATTTGGGGCAAGGCTTTTATCCTTGTGTTTTGCCGCGATGGTGGAAAAAATCTGTAAACGAAGGCATTAAAAAGGGTGTTGATATTGTAAATGGTCGCACATTTTTTTGGGATAGAGGTTGCACAGACATCAATTTCGATAGGATGAATGCTTACATGCTAACCAAGTATTGTTATAAACCAAAAGCAAATCCTAAAAAAATATTGAAAGATGCCGTACACGAATTTTTAGGTAATGATGTGCCTAATAAATTAATAGACATTTTCTATGAAACCGAGCCAATACTCCAGAAGATAGTTGGTATAAATGGAACAAGCTCTTTAAATCACTCAGCTTTTCCCCTTGCTGTATATCTTGATAAAGATTATTTTAACAATGTAAGGTATATGAAGGCTGTTGATGATTTATTTCAAAAGCCAGGTACAAAATTATTTCCCCCAATATCAGATGAAATTGATGCTGCCCTTCAGTGGCGAGTTCAAAATTCAATCGTATCAAAACCCGTTGAAACGTATTTAAAAGAGAAAACAGAAGCCATTAATTGGTTAGAAAATACAATCCCTCTGTTACCTAGCTTAACTAAAGATTTACCAAAAGACAAAGCCGACTTTATAAAGGAATCTTATCGTTCTATACAGGTTTTAGCTAAAGGAATGAAGCTATTTATTGAGGCAGGTAAAGTGCATTATGGTTGGTATAGGGCGAAAAGCTTATCAGAAAACAATGCAATTGAAAGTTTTAATGTTATCGCAAATCAATTGCAAAAACTATCAGAACAGAATGAAAATTTACCATTAAATATAAATAGTGGCATTTTGAAGTTTGCGAAGGATATTCGAATAATTACCAAAATGAAGCCAACTAAATAGTTTTATTAATTTCATTTACACATTTATATGAGAAAAATACAATTTTTGTTGTTGCTGATTTCAGCATTCAACTTATCAGTCGCATTTGCACAACAAACCGATAAAGCTGCTAAATGGGAAAAGGCAGTTGCTGCTTTCGAAAGGATTGATAGTACGAATCCTCCTCCAAAAAGTGGGATAGAATTCATAGGGTCATCCACCATTGTAAAATGGAAAACACTTGAAAAAGACTTTGCTGGTTACCCGGTATTCAATCGTGGTTTTGGTGGATCAAGCATTATTGATTCGTATAATTTCGCTTCACGAATAATTTTACCTTATTCTCCTAAAAAAATCTTCTTTCACGCTGGTGACAATGATTTAGCAAGCGGAAAAACACCTGAATTGGTTTTTGAAGACTTTAAAAAACTGTTTGAATTGATTCATACTAACCTTCCAAAAACAGACGTGTATTATATTTCCTTGAAACCAAGTATGAAGCGATTAAGGCTTCGTTTAGATGAACAAAAAGTGAATCAATATATTCAGGATTTTACTAAATCAAATTCCAAACTACATTACATTGATACCTATAGCATGGTTATTAATGACGAGGGTATGCCTAGAACTGAGTTATTTGCCTCAGACCAATTGCACTTTAACGAGGCAGGATATCAATTACTTATTGAGCGCGTTCGTCCTTTTGTTGAAAAATAAGTTCAATTGTACAGTAGTTTATATGAAATAATAAAAGTTTCAAAACCAAATTAGGAACTCCAAATAAAGCAATATGAGTAAAATAGTTTTGAGTTTAAGCATGGGCTTACTTTTTTTCCCAATCGCCATTTATGCTCAAGTTGCAAAACAACAACCCAAGCCAAACATCCTAATTATTCTAGCGGATGATATGGGATATACTGATTTAGGCTGTATGGGTGGTGATGCTGAAACACCAAATTTGGATTTACTGGCTAAGAAAGGAATCCTTTTTACCAATTTCTACAATAATGCTAAATGTGCACCAAGTAGGGCTTCATTGATGACTGGACAAAGTCCTCAACGGACTGGTGCTGACCACAAAGCAGGAAATGTTACCCAAGGCGCAATGACGATTGCTGAGGCATTGAAAGGCGACTACACCACATTGATGGTAGGCAAATGGCATATAAAACCGGCTCCCTTACAACTGGGCTTTCAGCGTTATTTCGGTGCAGGGCTTAGTGCCATTCATTGGTGGCCAACTGACGAAAAACAGGTTCGTGATATACAATTAGATGGGCGTACTTACACGGATAAGGATATGACCGTTCCTGTTGAAAAATGGTATATGGAAACGGAACATGCTAATTATGCAATGAAGTTTTTACAGGAAGAAGTAGTGAGTAAAGGAGCAACTAAACCTTTCTTTATGTATTACGCTTCGCATTTGCCACACTGGCCTTTGCAAGCACCAAGAGCGGATGTGGAACGATATATAAATGTGTTTAAGTCAGGTACAGATGCTGCTCGCAAACGGCGCTATGATCGGATGGTTAAGCTAGGTATTATCAATCCAAAAACATGTTCGCTTAGTCCGATTGACGATAAATCTAATTCATGGGATTCATTTACTGCGGAAGAAAAAGAATATTATCAACAGGCGATGGCTGTTCACACCGCAATGGTCTATCGCTTGGATCAAGAATTGGGTCGTCTTTTTGATTATCTCAAAAAAAATCGCCTATTCGATAATACAGCCATTTTTTTTATGAGCGATAATGGTGCAAGTGCCGAAGGTGTACCAGCCAAATTACCCATTGAAATGCAAATGGGAGATCGTGGTACAGAAAAACGCATCAACGATGTAGGAGCAGCCGTTTGTAATACCCCATTTCGAGGTCATAAATCAACACTTTTTGAAGGAGGAATAGGTACCCCAATGATTTTCCATTGGCCTAAAGGAATTGGTAACCCGGGTATGCTTTCTAAACAAGCAGGTGCTATATGTGATATTTTTCCAACGGTATTAGACCTAGCCAATTTGCATTATCCTTCTGAATATGAAGGGCGAAAATTGAATAAGCTTGATGGACAAAGTTTGTTGCCTCAAATAAAAAAGGCACCGATTGTTGAACGTAAATTGTTGTGGAATTATGAAAAATATGCTGCCGAGATACAAGGAAATTGGAAGGCATTGCGCGTGTCACCAAGAGGCAAAGAAACAACAGCAGGGGCATGGCAACTTTATGATCTTTCAAAGGAGCGAGCAGAAACCAACGATTTAGCTAGTACGCATCCTGAATTGATTCAAGCATTGTCTAAAAGTTGGGAAGAATGGTACCAAGATGTTAGTAAAAGTGGCGAATCAGATTCAGATGATAATGACGTAAAAGATAAAAAAAACAAAAAAGAGAAAAAGGATAAAAAAGATAAAGGAGCGCGAAAACAAAAGTCAGAATAGTTTAAAATATCAATGCTTATTAAATTGAATGATAGGAACATTGCTAAAAAAGCCTACAATTTCATTTCTATTTGTTCGGTCTTACCTTTCGTTATACAATATTGCTAAATGAATTTGAGGAAATCTTATTAGTAGCGACATTTTGGCGTAAAAAACCTCTCGGAAGGTGAAAAGAACTGCACAAATGACCTTCTATCTACTTCAAATGACCTTCTATGACCTTCAAACGGTCTTCTATGAACTTCGAACGACCTTCTATCTACTTCAAATGAACTTCTATCTACTTCAAATAACCTTCGGTCTACTTCAAATGACCTTCGGTCTACTTCAAATGACCTTCGGTCTACTTCAAATGACCTCCCGCTTGCTTCATTTCAGATTCTGCCCGCTTTTTTGAGGGTTAATTAATTTTTTTCTCTACTCTTTTTGAGGTGCTTTCTTCTTCAAAAATTGGATTACTCATTTTTTGCCATTTTTAAGCCTACATGAGGTATTGGGTTAAGCAGAGAACGCATCAAAGGCAATGTAGTGAAGGTTGGAAAGTTATTTTTTGGGTCAAATAATATTGGTACAAATTATCACTCATTCGGGTGAATAGGGTGGGGGTGGATGCTTCTCAAATGCTTAGCTAAACATCAGTTTAGGTTCGTAATAAAATTTCTATTGTATAAATTCTTATAAAGAAAGTATGAAAAAAAGAACGGTAATTTTAAATTTCATTTGGATACTCTTATCCTCAGTTGCTGTGCAAGCACAAACAGTAAATATTTCAGATAATGCTAGCTTACATCTGTCATTTGAAAAGAATGGGATGTTAAGTAATGTGACATTAGGGAACGAAAAAATTCAAAAAGGATTGTCAGGCGGTTTTTTTCTACGAGAACCAAATAACACAAAAAAGGTAGAGATGCTTGGGAAAACAAGCTCTAAAAATGGAAAGCTCTATTTAAACTTGCAAAGTGCGCTACAAGCAAATGTTTCAGCAACTGTTACCGAAGGGAATGGTTTTATTGAAGTTACTGGCGTGTTAGAAAATCTTACAGATAAAGACCGTGGTTTATGGCTTGGTTTTAATTTACCCGTAAATACTACAGGATGGAAATGGGGAAAATCTTTAAGTGTGAGTCCAATAATTACCAATGATAAACCTGCCTATTCTGAAAGTAAAAACCTAGTTCCTATACCTGCCGTATGGACAGAAAATGTTGGAATTGCAATGGCAATACCTCCAACAAATCCTTGTGTGTTTGAAGTTGGTGCCGATGCTGATGGTATTCGCATACAAATGGCTTTTGGATTGTCGAAGGATACCAAGAAATTCCCTTCAAAAGCACCTTTTTGTTTTCGGATTTATACCATAAGTGGTACTTGGGGTTTTAGAGATGCTTTAGCTAAATATTATAATTGGTATCCAGATTACTATCAAATTGATAAAAAAGTGATGACATCTCTAGGTCATCATCACGATTGGATTAACATGAATTTTGTGAATGAAACCTTTAAAACTACTCGGCAAATTAATCCTGAACTAAAAGAATACTTGGCCTATACTAAAACTTCGGCTCGTATTCAAGACATTAAAAATGCAAATAAATTAGAAACGAATGAGCAGCTAATAAATGCTATTGAAAACGCCACCACCATTCAACATTATGAGAAAAAAGGAGATTCAAAAAGCCCTTTAATTATTGAAGGAAGAGCAGCATTGATTAATAGTATCGCTTATAATCCCGATGGTAGTATTGGTACTTTTAAAGAATCAGAAGGTGGTATTGATTTTCCACACAACTGCGATCCAGACCTTTTTGCTGATAAAAAAATGCCTGTTTATGCCAACATGTATTTGCGTAAGGCAACAGATTTAAGAAAGCTAGGTAATTTTATTGGCATTCATTGGGATCGCTTGGGTGGATGGAGTAACTTTCTTAATTACCGCAAAGACCATTTTGCTTATTTAGATCATCCACTAACCTTTGATCAAGAAGGGCGCGTTTGTATTCATACACAATTTACTAATTATGAGCTTTTTGATGCTTATAGAGAAAAATTAAAAACAGGGGGATTGTTTCATGAAGCGGCTGGAATGAAAGAATATTCATGGAAAAAAATTACCAATAAACCCGCAGGGCAAAATAATGGGGGGCAATTTTTTCTAGCATCGGTAGTTGCAGGTGGCTGGCAAGAGGGAAGTTTTAAAGAAATAGAACTTGGTGGTTTTGATTTTGAACGTATGGTGGTAGGCAGAAAATCCTATAGAATCTCTTCTGGTAATATTCCACAACATAAAGAGTCACCAACTTTAGAAGTAATTAAAAACGCTTTGGCGAAAACTACAGCGTATGGATTTGCTTGTCCAGTTCAAGTTTTATATTTCTATCCACCTAGCCATCCCAATTATGATAAGGATTATTCTTGGTACACAAAGCCAGAACACAAGGCGCTTTGGGATAGATACGAACCTGCAAACCTCGCCATCCGTCTTGCAGGTTGGGAGCCAGTTACTTATGCTACTTCAAATTCCAAAGAAGTTCAGTTGCAGCGTTTCGGTCGTGGAGAAACAATTTACTTAACAGTTTGGGGGCCAAATGCACCTGAAACGGTAGAAGTTGAGGTAGAAGCAACCGAATTGGGGCTAAAAGGAAAACCTACTTTTAGTGAAATTGTATCCAACACACCCATTACCATTAATAAAAGCCCAAAAGGGTGGAAGCTTACATTTTCTATGGAAAAGAATATGACCCGTGTGATAAAAATTAACTAGAAAAAATCACCAAGTTTTTACCAATTATAATTCAATACAAAAAAATAATGATGATGAGAAAAGTTGCTATGCTATTATCTATACTGATTGGTTTACCAGCAGTATTGTTTGCACAAGGTGCAAAGCCACAAACCAAACCCAACATTTTAATCATTTTAGTTGATGATATGGGCTATTCTGACCTTGGATGTTACGGGGGCGAAATCCGTACACCCAATATTGATAAGCTCGCTGCAAATGGGGTTAAGTTTTCGCAAATGCACAACTGTGCTAAGTGTTTCCCTTCAAGGGCAAGTTTGGTTACTGGTCTTTATTTCCAAAGAACAGAAGTGGCTAATTTTTCAAACACAGCAACTTTGGGAGAAGTGCTTAAACCTGTGGGATACAATACTTGGTGGTCGGGCAAGCACCATTCTAAGTTTAATCCAGTTACCCGAGGGTTTGATCATTATTACGGAATGATAGGTGGTGCGGAAAATCACTTTAATCCTTGGAGCGTTGAAATTCCTGGTGAACCAAGCCCAGACGGAAAAGCAAAAGACAAGGCTAAGGTTAAGCCTTGGATGGATGATACAAAAAAAGTAACTCCTTGGCAAACGGTGAAATATGATACTGATGGCTTTACTGATAAGGCACTTGAATGGCTTGATGATTCAAAAAAAGACAAGAAACCATTTTTACTTTATATGGCTTATACAGCTCCACACTATCCTTTGCAAGCATGGCCAGAGGATATTGCCAAATACAAAGGCGTGTATGATGGTGGTTATGATGCAGTAAGAGAAGCTCGTTACAAGCGACAAATACAGCTTGGTTTAGTAGATCCGAAAACTTCACCACTTCCTCCAACAGAAGGAAAAAAGAAAAGAAAGATGAGCGAAACACCCCTTTCGGCTGAGGAACTTCGTGTAGAAGCCATGAAAATGGAAATCTATGCAGCAATGGTAGATAGAGTGGATCAAAACGTGGGGCGTTTGGTTAATAAATTAAAGGAACAAGGTAAATTAGATAATACCATCATTATGTTTATGTCTGATAATGGCGGCTGTGCAGAAACACCAAAATCAGGAGATGTAGATTCAACAGCACCAATGGGCAGTGTTGCTACATATATTTCTTATGGACAAAAATGGGCTACTGTAAGTAATACTCCGTTGCGTAAATGGAAGCAAGACAGCTTTGAAGGCGGCACTGGGTCACCATTTATTGTACAATGGCCAGCTAGTATTAAACCACAAACTTCTTGGAATAGGCAGCCTGCACATTTAATAGATATCATGCCTACTTTAGTAGAAATAACGGGTGCAAAATATCCCGGTAACTCTAAAGAAGCTAACATAAAGCCAATGGATGGTGCAAGTCTATTACCAGCTTTTAAGGCACAGTCTATTGCACGAACTCAACCAATATTTTTTCAGTTTTCTAATGGTTCTGCTGTAATTGATGGCCAATGGAAAATGGTACGCGATAGCAAAACATGGGAGCTTTACGATATGGCTACTGATCGTACGGAGACACGCAACTTAGCTGACCAAAAACCAGAATTAGTGCAAAAAATGGATGCCCAATGGCAAACTTGGTGGAAAGATTGTACTGGAAACGAATGGGACGGCAATGGAAAAAAAGACAAATCGGATAAGAAAGATAAATCAGATAAAAAGGATAAGAAAGATAAGAAGGATAAGAAGGATAAGAATAATGAAATGGAGGAATAAGATTTTCCGATTAATTCAAATCGACATTAAATCAACTAATAACAAGTGCATTGAAAGGGGGAAATAGTTTATTGAATCAAATACTGATTATGTCAATATTTTGTATTGTGTGGCTTCATTCTTTTGCCCAAACCAAAGATTGGCAAAACCCCCAACTTACTGGCAGCAACAATCTTACACCACACAGTACTATGGTTATTTGTCCTGATGAAAAAACTGCAGAGAAAATAGGTGCTGCATCCAACAAGGAACGTGTAAAGTCGCCATTTTATCGTTCACTAAATGGTAATTGGAAATATCATTATGCTGCTAATCATAATGGTCGGTTACCAGATTTCTGGTTACCTGCTTTTGATGACTCAAAATGGTCAACTATACCTGTGCCAGCTAATGTGGAAATGCAAGGCTATGGCGTACCCATTTTTGTGAACATCAAATATCCGTGGACTTCCAAAAGTGATCCTGCAAATCCTCCTTTTGTACCCGAGGACAATCCTTACAACACTGTCAATTCCTACCGTCATTCATTTTCTGTGCCTAAAGATTGGGACGGACGACGTGTCCTTATCACTTTCGATGGAGTAAACTCGTTCTTTTATCTCTGGATAAATGGGCAAAAAGTAGGAATGGGTAAAGATGCTCGTACTCCTGTAGAATTTGACATTACCCCATTTATTAAACCCGGCGAAAATATATTGGCTGTTGAAAACTTCCGATGGTGCGATGGTTCTTATTTAGAAGATCAGGACTTCTGGCGAATGAGTGGTATTTTTCGAGATGTCTATCTATGGTCTCCTGCTAATATCCACATTAGAGACTTTGAAGTGAGAACGGATTTGGACACTCAATATCGTAATGCTACTCTCAAAGTAAACCTGAACGTTCAAAATACAACCAAAGCAGAATTAATATCCAAAGTAGAAGCCGCTTTACTTGATAAAACAGGTAAGCTTATAGCTAAACCAAGTGTTAAAGTAAAAGCAACTGGCAATGGCGAAACAGAAGTAATCCTTACTGAAAAAATCACCAACCCACTAAAATGGACTGCTGAAACCCCTAATCTTTATCAATTGTTTCTATACCTCAAAAATGATGAGGATGAGTTAATAGAAGTAATTCCCGTAAAAGTAGGTTTTAGGAAAGTTGAAATTAAAGAAGGGAGCTTATTAGTAAATGGCAAAAGAGTGCTTATTAAAGGAGTAAACCGCAATGAACATGACCCATTTCTAGGTCAAGTAATGACGCACGAACGGATGGTTCAGGATATTATAATGATGAAACAGTACAATATCAATACCGTACGTACAAGCCATTATCCCAATGTTGCTGAATGGTATGACCTATGCGATCAATACGGTATTTACTTAATTAACGAGGCTAACATTGAGAGCCACGGCATGATGAAAGAAAAATCTGAAGAAAAGTCATTGGCAAACAAACCCAATTGGCTCGCTGCTCATTTAAATCGTACCATGCGAATGGTAGAACGAGATAAAAACCATCCGTCAGTTATCATTTGGTCACTAGGTAATGAAGCAAGCGATGGATCTAACTTCGAAGCTACTTATGCTTGGGTTAAAGAACGTGACCGTAGCAGACCAGTTGAATATGAAAAGGCAAACAACAAAGCACATACAGACGTGATTTGTCCAATGTATCCATCTATAAATGCGATGGAAAAATATACCCTAAATCCGCAAACTCGACCATTTATTATGTGCGAATATGCCCATGCAAAAGGCAATAGCACTGGCGACCTTTGGGCTTATTGGAAGCCTATTTATGACATGCAACCTTATTTGCAAGGTGGGTCAATATGGGATTGGGCGGATCAGGCATTGGCTCAGCCACAAAACCGTCCGAATTGGGATCGTGTTTGGCCAGTGAAATCTGGGGACAAAACTTTTTGGTGCATTGGTGGTGATATTGGTCCTACTGATGTGCCGGAAGATGGATCATCAAGCTGTGATGGCTTGGTTACGCCTGATAGGCAACCACATCCCGGTTTACAAGAAGTAAAGCACGTGTATCAATACATTCATTGTAAACCTATTGACCTTTCAAAAAGAATAATAGAAATAAAAAACTGGTACGACTTTACCAATCTAAAAGATATTGCAACAATTCAATGGCATTTAACTGGTAATGGTAAATTACTTCAATCGGGTGAAATGCCTACCCCTGATGTAGCACCATACACAACTACCAAACTGGTATTGCCTATAAAATCATTTACACCAATTGCCGACGTTGAATATTTCGTTGAAATTAGTTTTCGATTGAAAGAGAATACCTCTTGGGCAAATACAGGTCATGAATTGGCATGGAATCAATTCAAACTTCCAGATGCAGTAGCCGCAAAAGCAGTTGATGCAAGCGAGTTTCCTAAATTAAACCTTCAACAAACTAACAATCAAGCTACTATTCAAGGTCAAAATTTTGTAGCTACTTTCAACAAGAAATTGGGCACACTCATTTCATGGAAATTCAAAGGAACCGAATTGATTCAGTCGCCTTTGCACCCAGATTTCTGGCGAGCTGCCACTGATAATGACCGAGGTCGCAAAATGGAAAAAGTACAAGAAGTTTGGAAAAAAGCAAGTGAAGCTGCTGAGTTGAAAAGCTTTCAAGTGAATCAGGTTGCAAATAATAAGCTAGTACTAGTTGCCAATTTTACTTTACCTACTGTAAATGCACAGTGGCAAACTACTTATACCGTTTTAGGTAATGGAGAAATTACGGTTGATGCGCTTTTTACCCCGTCAACAACTGACTTGCCAGTTCTACCTAGATTAGGTATGCAAATGATAATGCCTGCTGGTTTTGATAGTATTAAATGGTTTGGTCCAGGCCCACAAGAAACTTATTGCGATCGTAAGGATGCCAAAATTGGAATTTACAATGGTGCTGTTCGGGATCAGTTTTACTCTCAATACGTTGTTCCTGGCGAAAGTGGAAACAAAGTAGATGTTCGTTGGGTAGCGTTGACAAACGCTAAAGGAGTTGGTCTTTTAGCCATTGGATCACCGCTATTGAGTACCAATGCCATGAAATTTACTGTGGAAGAAATTGAGAAGTCTAGTTATCCATATCAACTTCCAGTTCGTGACATTACTGTTTTGAATCTAGATTTTAAACAAGAAGGAATGGGTGGTGATACAGTTTGGGGCAACAAAGCTTGGCCGCACAAACCCTATCTCATACCTGCCGAAACCTTGAGCTACCAATTCCGATTACGTCCTATTGCAGCAAGATGATATTAGTACATCAGCTAGAAAGAGTTTTCAACTTAGATTTAATTATAAAATGCTACATCAATATAATGATGTAGCATTTATACAAATTTTTTAATCAATTGAAAATTTCTATTTAAGTATTGCACTTTACTTTTTTTAAGCAGTAATGCTCTATTTCTCCAAGTATATATGTGCCTATGTGTTAAAAAATAATGAGGTGAGTAGCAGTCTTGCTTTGTTATTTTATTTAGGGGTAATGAGCAACAAAAGAAAGGCGAAAGCTAACTAGCTTAACTGGTGCCTTTTTAAAAGTAAAATGCGGTCAGCTAACTTAGCTGATGCCATATTAAATGTAAAATGCGGTCCGCAAAGTTTGCTGATTCCAAAAAATAATTATTGTTTAACCCGCAAACTTTGCTGATGCCAAAGATTAAACAGAAATTGTCCGCAAAGTTTGCTGATGCCAAAAAATAATTTTTGTTTAACCCGCAAACTTTGCTGATGTAAAAAGTTAAACAAAATTGAGTGCGCAAACCTTGCTAGAGGCATTTTAAATGTAAAATGTAGTCCGCAAACTTTGCGGGAGCCAAAAAATAATTATTGTTTAACCCGCAAACTTTGCTGATGCAAAAGATTAAACAAAATATCGTCCGCAAACTTTGCGGAAGCCAAAAACTATTTATAGTAGCATCTGCAAACTTTGCAGAAGGTATTTTTCGTGTGAAACTTGGTAAAACCAATAGCACAAGCAAAACATTAAACCGTACTTCCTTTAAATATTGAATTTAGAATTAATTTTCAATATCAAATCTATATTGATACTTAATTTTTAGCTGAAAAATAAGTTGTTCTATTCTAAGAAATAGCCTTTAAATACATTCTATCCTACCTTTTAATTGCTAAATATTTATTTTCCCTTGTGGCAATGTGCCTATGTAACGGTGAAAAAATAGGGTGAGTAGTATCTGAAATTCAATAGTTGAAATAAAAATAATTTGTAGAAATTAATTGTTTGTAAAATTTCACTGTAAAAATGTGTTTCGTAATAAATCATTTCTATTAGTACTAAAAAAAAAAATTGCTACTGTGTTTAATAATTATCAGTACGGCAAGATGGTTTTTTAATGCAATAAACAATAAACCCCTTAACTATTTAGATTTTGGCATGTCAGTTTTGAATAAGAGAGGAAGCTGTTGTATTGGTACGAGTTTTTTTATAATTTTTATCTTCTATTATCCATCGTTTTGGTTCGTAATAAAATTTCTATAGCATCTTCTGGGTTAATCAAATTGCCTAAAGTCTATCTTAATCAGTAAATTATTTATAAACTTAAAAAGGAAAAGAATTAAATGAGAAGTAGTACAGTTTTAATGGCAATTGTTGCATTTATGATTGCACCTTGTTTCGTGTTTTCACAGAAAAACAAGAATAAAATTCCAGCCAATAAAACGATAAAGCCTGCTGTAAAACCCAATATAGTACTCATACTTATTGATGATTTTGGCTATGAAAATGTTACAGTAAATGGTGGTGAAAGTTATAAGACGCCTGTAATGGATCAGCTTGCAGCAAAAGGTGTACGTTTTGAAGAGTGTCATGTTCAGCCACTTTGCACACCAACAAGGGTTGAGTTGATGACAGGAATGAGCAATCGTAGAAACTATACAAACTTTGGTAGTTTAGATTTAACGCAAAAAACTTTTGGTAATCTGTTAAAAGATGCAGGTTATGCCACTTGTGTTACTGGTAAATGGCAATTGGGCAAAAACTATGATAATCCTGGTCATTTTGGGTTTGATGAATATGCACTTTGGCATCTGATAAAGAAATCCCCACGCTATAAAAATCCTCAAATAGCCATTAATGGAAAATCAATTGAGTATACAAATAATGAATATGGTCCTGATATCGTAAGCGATTATGCGCTCGATTTCATCAATCGTAAAAAAGATGCCCCTTTCTTTCTTTATTACCCCATGATGCTTACCCACTCACCATTTGATGCAACTCCAGACAGTCCTGATTACCAAGTAGTACAAAATGGAAAAGGAAAGAAAGGGTCTAGTGGTCATTTTGCTGATATGACTGCCTATACAGATAAACTGATTGGTAAATTGATTGCTAAGCTTGATGAGTTGAAATTACGAGAGAATACGATGGTGCTTATTCTTGGTGATAATGGTACGGCTAAAGGAATGCCAGCAAGATTTAAAGGAAAAGAGGTAAAAGGTGGAAAAGGAACAACAACCGAATGGGGAACGCATGTTCCTTTGATTGGCACTTGGCCCGGTCACTTTGCAAGTGGTAAAGTTTCTGCTGACTTAATATCGGCAACAGACTTTTTACCTACCATTTGCGAGGCTGCGGGTGTAACCATTCCAGCAGATTTAAAAATTGACGGTCGTAGTTTTCTGCCACAGTTAATGGGAGAAAAAGGTACTCCACGTGAATGGCTATATTCTTGGTACAATCCAAGTGGTGGTGAAACTGCAAAAGCCGAGTTTGTACATGATGCAAACTATAAGCTTTATACCAATGGTAAATTTTATGATGTTAAAAAAGATGATAATGAAAATGCTCCGCTTGAAGAAAGTGGATTAAATACCAAGGCCAAAGCTGCTAAGGCAAAGTTGGAGGCAGCATTAAAAGTATTTGAAGGTCAGCGCCCAGAGTATTTTGTAAAGCAGGCAAAAGATTTTAAGGAAGAAGATGACCCTTTAAGCGAAGGAGATAAAAAAGGCAATAAGAATAAAAAGAAGAATAAAGAGAAGAAAGAAAAGAATTAATTCAACCCCATTCCTAAAAAAAATAGAATGATAAAACAAAGAAAAGTTATCGCAATTGTAGCCCTGCTACTTGCTTGTAAATTAAATTTATTTGCACAAATTAAAAAGACACCACCAAAACCTAATATACTCATTATTCTAGCAGATGATATGGGGTATTCAGACATAGGATGTTATGGAGGTGAGATTCATACTCCTAATATTGATAAGCTTGCTAAGGGTGGGGTAAAGTTTTCTCAAATGTATAATACTTCTAAGTGTTTTCCTACACGTGCATCTTTACTTACAGGAGTCTATTACCAACGTACCAACCCTAATTTTGAGAAAGCAGCAACAATAGGGGAGGTGCTAAGACCAGTAGGCTACCACACTTTTTGGTCGGGCAAACAACACGCAAAATTTAATCCTGTAACTCGAGGGTTTGACCGCTATTATGGGATGATTGGTGGATGTGAAAACCATTTTAATCCCGGGTTTGGTGCAGCACCCGGACAACCAATTCCTGCTTATAAGATTGCAAGCAATAGATGGTCAATTGATGAAAAAGGTATTCCAGAAAACAACAATTATATCCCTCAAGATTCATTGTTTTATGATACAGATGCATTTACCAATCGTGCAATTAATTGGCTAGATGAATATAAACAAGACGAAAAACCTTTCTTGCTTTACATGGCTTATACTGCACCTCACTGGCCCTTACATGCTTGGCCAGAGGATATTGCAAAATATAAAGGCGTTTATGATGGCGGTTACGAAGCGGTTAGAAAAGCTAGATACAAGCGTCAGGTTGAGCTTGGATTGGTAGATCCAAAAACCAACCCGCTGCCTCCAATGGAAATAGGAGAAACAAAACCTAATTGGGAGAGTCTTTCTGCTGATGAAAGAAGACTAGAAGCTACTCGTATGGAAATATATGCAGCAATGGTTGATAGATTAGATCAAAATATTGGTCGTCTTTTAAAGCGATTAGAAGAACAAGGCAAATTGGATAACACCATAATATTATTTCTTTCAGATAATGGTGCTTGTGCAACAGACCCCAAGGTAGATCAAGTGGACTTAACTGCGCCATTTGGTAGCGTAGCGAGTTACGTTAGTTATGGTCAAAACTGGGCAACAGTTAGTGATACCCCCTTACGTAAATGGAAAACTACCAGTCATGAAGGCGGGATAAGTACACCACTTATTATTCATTGGCCAGCAGCAATAAAACCTAAATCATCTTGGATTACTGAGCCTGTACATTTGGTAGATATTATGCCTACCTTATTGTCTGTTTCAGGAGCAAAATTCCCAGTTGAGTCTAATGAATCCACTATTCATTCAACGGATGGGGTGAGTTTGATGCCTGTAATTACAGGACAAAAGATTGACCGTAAAAACCCTTTGTTTTATCAGTTTGGAAAAGGAGCTGCAATCCGTGATGGGCAATATAAACTTGTTCGTCTAGGTGCAACTTGGGAACTTTATGACTTAGCTTCTGATAGAGCAGAGATGAACAATTTGGCAACTAAACGACCTGATATTGTTAATAAAATGGAAGCACAATGGTTAGCTTGGTGGAAAGATTGCACAGGTGAGGCTTGGACAGGAAAAGCACCAAGAGAGCCTAAAGATGATTAATAGGGAGTAAATTATAATTAAACTGAAATTTGAAACAAATTGACACATTAATGGGGCTTTTACAATGGTTCACCATAGTTCTATAAATTAATTTTGCGACTTAACGGTTAGCAATAAGTGGTATTAGTATGAAAAATAAAATTGTCATGAAACAAAGAAGAATTGATTTATCTAGGGTTACAAAAAAATGCCTTCTAATTATTTTAATAGGTGTTTGCAATTTATCATTAGGCCAGTCTTCCTTATCAACGAGTTCGTTTGGAGTTTGGGATCGCGGGGAAGCGATGGATCCCAAAGTGTATCCTTATGTGAGAGGAACATCCTGTGATGCTCCATGGGATGAAGTGGAAAAATCGGATGGGGTTTATGATTGGAGTACAATGGATCAAGCAATTGAGAGGGCAACAAAAGAAAATATATCCGTTTACTATTCATTTGAAGCTGGACCAAAGACGCCTGATTGGGTATATTCAAAAGGAATACCCAAAGTGGTGACAGACGACAAACGACATGCTGATAAATTCCCCTTTTATCCATACTATTTATCTCCCGATTACAAGACCTACTATTTTAGGTTCCTTAACGCAATTGCCAAACATATCAGTGGCTATTCAAAAGAAAAGCAAAACCGTATTGCATTTATACAAGTAAAAACAGGTTGTACAGGAGATGAATGTCCCTATAAAGGAGATGCAATTGACCCTAAGTATAAATTGAAAACTAACGATGCAGCTTGGGGGCAATTTAGAAAAGAAACCTTTGCAGAATATGCAAAACTGTTTAGTTCCGATTCGGGATTGAAATTAAGGTTACTTTTCAATGGTGTTTCGCCAGAAGAAGACACTAAGAATAATCAAAATGAATTATGGAATTGGGCAACTTCTACGCTGAAAGAAGGTTTTGGCATTAAGAATGGGGCACTTTCTCGTGGGCATCATTTAAGTGGGGAACGTTCTGCTATAAGCGATTTCCTTCCTTATCTAATAGATCCTAAAGGGTATACGTTATTTCGTCGTTCTGAGATGGATCAAACTTGGGGTAGGCCATGGTATCAATTAAATGTTCCTTTAAATTTTTATTGGGGGGCAATTAATGCGTTAAACTCAGGGCAAAGTGTGTGGGATGTAAGTAAAAGTGCCATGCTTGTAAGTAAAGAACTGGGGTTTGATTACTCCTTCTATTTCTTTAATAAATATGCGGGGCAGATTTATCCAAAAACGGCTACTGATGCTTTTTGTGCATTACATAAAGGTTTAGATGCGGCAGATACCAAAGTTTATCCAGAGGCAAAATATGGAGCGGCTTCACACAGCAATTTGGAACGAATGGAAAAAATATGTGCTGAGTATGCAAAATATGGTGCGGCAAACGAGGATAAGAAGGCACTTGCATTAGGACAAGTAAAGCAAAGAGGAGATCAAGCTGGATTTAATGATGTAGGTTGGGAAATTTGGCCTGAAAACTATTCTCGATTACTATATCAAATTGAGCCAGATGCCACATCAATTCCATTATGGCGAATTGGTGGTCCTATAAAAAACACCTCACCAATTTATGCTAGGTTTGCCCGTGGGTTTGAGCATAGTACTGGAAAAGATGCCTTGTATTTTAAACTACATGAAGGGTTTTCTCAAGATGCAAAGCCTAAAGTAATGTCTATAACTATTGTATGGTACGACAGTATTGAAGGCTCAAAATGGAAACTAGATTATGATGCAGGTGCTAAAGCCATGAAAACAGCCATCACTGTAACTGGCAAAGGAGACAAAAAATGGCATCATGAGGTAGTAACGATAAGAGATGCCGTATTTAGATATGGAGGAAAAAAGGGGTCTGATTTAGCCATCGTAAACGCAGATGATAAAGATGATGTTTTTAGTTTAATAGAAGTACACCGTGGAGAACAGGAACTACCCGCCTTACGTCCTCCTACAGAAGTGAAGGCATTTTCGGGATATGCAAAAGGAACTAAGTATGGCAAAGGCGAAAGTGCCGATGAAGGCAATACTGGTGATAAAGGCAAAAAAGAGAAGAAAGATAAAAAAGAGAAGAAAGAGAAGAAAGCTGGAAAAGGCAAAAAAGATAAAACTGGTGATACTGAAAACTAATTTTGCAAATAACAAATGTTTCACCTAACATTATAAAAACTTCTCCAAGAATACCAGATTGGATGTTTTTATAAGGAGTACTTAAAGTTCAATCTTTAGTTGCAGTTCAATTTAGTTTAGCTACGGTTCTCGAATCACAATAGAAAAAGAAAAAGGCTATTAGGAAGTATTACCCTTCTGATAGCCTTTTTTTATTCCCTTTACTTATCACAATAAAGTATTGGCTTTTAAAGGGTGCATAAAACTTTTTCGCTTTGAAGCAACTTTTCTGAGACGCGAAAAACTTTTACGCACCCTTTTAGAACTACTCAACTTAAATAACCAAGGTAGTCTTTCCTTTTTTTAAATTAAATTGATAATTGGGTTAAAATTTTTAAGAAGCTCTCAATAGTTGGTTGCATCGTCTAAAGCAGGATGTTTAGTGCAAATGTGAAACAAATCTGCACCATAAATGAGACATAATGCAGTTATTTGATTTTTGTCATCATAGTAATTTTACAAACCATTATTAGTAAGATTCTTATACTTGTTCTGGCTATTGAAGTACTTAATTTGATAGCAAAATGATTGTTTAAAGAAATATGAAAAATAGCTTGCTTGCACTTGTTTTATTGTTAGTATTTAATACGTTGTTTTCTCAACAAAACAGTTCGAGAATTCCAGGGGTTTTTCCAAAAGAAGCTTGTGGTGTTTGGTGTTGGTATTCATGGGGCGGCACACCAAATACATGGAATGGCAAGATTGAACCTAACGAAACTTACCCTAAAATGAGGGGTGTGCCCATAGTAGTGGGCTGGAATGAGTTGGAGCCAAAAGAAGGCGTTGTAAACTGGGATTTATTAGATAATGTTATAAAAAAAGCAGCAGCTCGTAAAAAATATGTGTTTACTTTGATATGGTTGAATCCAACAGAACCTGATTGGTTATATGAGAATGGTGTACCAAAGGTGGAAATAAATACTACTAAAAAAGACAAGAATTTCTCCTACAATGCCTATCCTTTAGACCCAAAATACAAGTTTTTTTCTGAACGTATTATTACTCAGGTAGCCAATCACCTGAGGAGTCTTCCCGATAGTTTATTAAAATACATTCTTTTTCACCAAGTAGTAGAAGGGTCTACAGGTGATGGGTATTGCTATAAAGGTGATCCGGTAGATTCTAAATATGCCATAGATAAAAAAGTAGCATGGCCCGCATACACAGAATACATCCGTCGTTTTACTATTAATGCCTTTACCAATAAAAGCAATGGATTGCCAGAAATTCCTTTATTGATACATACCGAAGACATGGAGTGGGGGGCAAAAGAATATCCTGGTTTTGTTAATAAAAAAGGTGTTGCCTCGCATTTCTACGGGATGAACGGGAACAAGGAGAAAAATAAATTATTCAAACCGTGGGATACTGATAAAAATAGTTTGCATAGACCGGTATTTAGTCGTGGCGAAGGCGAAACCATGTGGAGTCATAAATGGTTTGTGAAAGATTCACTTCAAAATTTATATTGGAGTGCTTTGTATGCGTTGCATGCTGGTTTAGATATCTGGAATATCCCCGAAAATGTATTAGAGAATCCTAAGCTATACCAAGCCCTAGATATATTTGATAAATACGCTGGTTATAAGTATCCCGAAAGGTCTCCGGTAGCCTTTTGTGCGTTGAGAGATCAACTAAATGCAGATGATAAAATTCGTTTCCCAGAGAATGTCTATGGGGGTGCTAATAAAAAAAATACAGATAGAGTTCAAAAGATTTGTGCGGATTTTGCGAGTCATGGAGCAATAGTTGAAGACTTAGATAAAGCTTTGGCGGGTTCATTAGCTAGTCGAAATAGAAAAGGATACAATGATGTAGGTTGGAATTGTGAAGATGATGACTACAACCTCTATTTATACCCTATTGATAAAGTAGAAACTAGTGTGGGTTGGTGGCATATTGGGCCTAAAGGCGTTCCCTACGGCTTGTCTGCAAGGGGCTTTGAACATGCCACAGGAAAAGATTCACTCTTCTTTAGGTTTGACGATGATTTTTTTAAAACTACCAAAGCAAAATCCTTATCGTTCCGAATTGTTTGGCTAGACAATAATAAAGGTACTTGGAGTTTTTGCTATGATGCAGGTAATAAAGTATTAAAAACAGGCAAAACGTTTATAGGAAAAGGAACAAATACATGGCGAGAAGATTATGTAACAGTATCTGATGCTACTATGAAAAAGAATGGGCCTAGAGGGTCAGACATAGCACTCATTAATACAGGCAAACAGGATTTTATTTTTCACATCATCGAAGTAGAAAGGAAATAAAGCATTAATTAAAAATAAAGTAAACGGAAAAGAAAATAGTTATGAAGAGAAAATTTGCAATATTATTCGCTGTAACGATGCTTAAAATGGCAATATCGTATGCTGGAGTACCACAAACGTGGAAGAACATTAAGGTGAACGTAAAGGCAAACCAGCCAGTGGAAACTACACAAAAACTATCGGAGCAATTAGATGGATTTCAACGATTGGTAATTACCATTTCTAATAAAGGAAAAGAATCCCTGACTATAGAAAAAATCATGGTTAGTATTCCATTAGAAGAAAAAGTGACCGACAATTTGGATATTATCTATGGCAGCAGTTGTATGGGGCAAACCCCTTTGTTACGCCAGAATGTAGCCACTCAAACCAAAAAGACGTCTAGTAAGATGTACGAAATGGTGCGCCTTTCAGAAAATAAATATGTTTTTGCTGGAACACTTTCATGGCGAATTTTTCTTCCAAATTTTATATTTAAAGAAAATGCTTTTGAAATATGGTCTAATGGTGAAGGGAAACAACTTAAACCAGGACAAACTATTGAATACGAACAAATTGTACTTAAACGTACCAATAACTGGTTTGATTTATTAAATCAATTTGGTGCCGCCATTGCTGAAGAAAACAAGATAACCAAACTTAAATCTGCTGATTATAAAGGTTGGGCTACTTGGGATTATTATGGAAGAGTTTTTAGTTCAAAAGACATTTATGGCAATATGGATGCACTGAATAAGCTAGCACCAGAAGCCAATATGATTCAAATAGATGGTGGATGGTGGACTGAGCGTGGTGATTACAAAACCTTGCGACCAGATTTGTTGCCAGGAGGGCTTAAAGAGATTGTTTCACGTATTACTTCGGAAGGGAAAACGCCTGGATTGCATTTTGATGGCTTTAGGGGTGATGCTAATTCAAACATTTATAAAACCCACCCTGAATATTTTCTTCATGATCAGGATGGTAAGCTGATAGTAGAAGTGAATTCAAAATCAGAGAGGGTAATGAAATACATTTATTTCGACTACTCACATCCAGGTGCTCGGGCACATATTGCAGATTGCATTCGTAATATGAAGAATAACTGGGGAATACGCTATTTTAAGATTGATTTTATGCGTTACGGATTAGAGGATGGCGTTAAGGATAGAAATAAAAATGTTAAAAGCATTAAAGCATATGACTCCACACTTACTAGTGTTGAACGTTTTCGTTTAGGAATGAAAACCATGCGTGAAGCTATGGGCAGTGATGCTTATTTTCTTGGCTGTTCAGCCGTATTTGGCCCATGTATCGGGTTTGTAGATGGTATGCGTACTGGTGGTGATATTAATCCTTTTTACGATGCCTTTCCAGAAAGGTGTTTGGCTAATTTGGGAAACTTCTATCTAAGCGGAAAGGTATTTAATGGTGATGCTGATTACCTTGTTTTTAGAGAAGCTATTGATGAAGATAAAACAGTTTCACAGGAGGATGTAAAACATGGCCATAGTATGACACTAAATGAAGCTCAAATGTGGGCCGATTTCAATAAACTTTATGGCACTGCTCGTTTACACAGCGACAATTTGATGACTCTTCGTCCAGAAAGAAAAGCATTGATAAAAGAAGTGTTTGAGTTTCCTGCTATGGAGAAAACCGTTCCTTTAGATTTTTGGAACCATGCTACAAAAAAACAAGATGGTTTTGAGTTGATACTAGCGCACAAAGGCAAAGACATTTATTTAGGTGTTTTCAACTGGAATGATAGTCCTAAAGACTACAATGTAGGAGGTTTTGGCGAATCTAATCCAATACGTTTAGAGGGTCGTCATTCTAAAATCCTGAAGTATGGAGGAAATGAGTCCTTTGAAAATCTTTGTCAAAAATTGAAATCAAACTAAACTAGGAAGCATTTTCTTAAATCTGATAAGAATTAGCTTCTTGCAGTTTCTTAATAGATAGATTTGAATGTAGCAATCGGTTTGAAAAACAACAAGATGAATAAATTATCAGGTATTAAAAACTTTATTCTTTTGTGCAGCTTGATACTTATTAGTACAATTCAAGCTCAAACTACTAAGGTATCGGATAGTACCAATTTAAAACTTGATCTCACATACTGCATCGCTAGCGGAGAAGAGTTGAAGCTGGATATTTCAGTTCCAGAAGGAACTGGTCCTTTTCCTGTATGCATTCTTGTACATGGTGGGGGCTTTACTAAAGGGGACAAGCAGAAGCAGCCCAAACACTTATTCAAACCACTCTCAGCGGTTGGCTATGCTTGGGTAAGTATCAATTACCGCCTCGCACCTACCTACAAGTATCCTAGTAGTGTAGAGGATTTGGAAATGGCAATTCGTTGGGTCAAGGCTTATGCTATTGAATACCGCTTCGATTCTTCACGCATTGTCTTAATCGGTGAGTCGGCAGGCGGCTATCTGGTCAACATGGTAGGCGCCAAGAATCAGAAAGACACCCGAGTAGCTGCCGTTGTTTCCTTATATGGCGCATCCGATTTGCTTTTCAGAATCAAATCTAGCAACGGTAAACCATCCGCCAGTTTCAGTAACTACTTCGGTGTGACTGAAGACAACGAAGCCACACGAAAATTCCTTATTGAAGCTTCACCTGCTACTTATGTACGGCCTGGTCTTCCTCCGTTTTTGCTACTTCATGGAAACAAAGACGAAACAGTACCTTATGAACAGTCGGTTAATTTCTTAGCCAAGCTCAAGGCTGCTAATGTTTCGGCAGAACTTATAACCATTGATGGTGGAATACATGGTATGAGCGCTTGGAACAAAATAAACTCAGACTATGCTACTCAACTCGTCAAATGGCTGAAATTAACATTAGAACCCAATCATTAACCCATCTCCAAAAGAAATTCTTTAGCAATTTTTCTTGACACTTAGTTATTACAAATTCTGAAAAAGTAAGTCATTATTTCAATGAGAATTTTTATTGCCAATTTAAATGAAAATGAGAAAGCATCAACGAATTGTTTTCAAAATAGAAAGCAACTAGTTAGCTACAAGCAACTGTTTAAAAATGAACAAAGAAACGTTAGTAATAAAATTTGAAATTGTTAGTAAAATGCGTAAAGAAATATCGGTATTGATTGTATTAATACTTGCCACTTTGAGTATAATGGCTCAAGATAAGGGAAAGAAAATGGCAGAGAAATATCCTCAAATATTGGATATTTCATTTACACCTACTATGCCTACTTATTCAGCAAAGTATAGTGCTAGTTTGTTCTCAGATGCAGGTTCGTGGATTGGTTTTACAAATCCAAGTGCTAGCGACTGGGTTAATGGTTTTTGTGGACCGTTTACTATAGAAGATAGAACCTGGATAAGTAAGTCAATTGCAGAAATAGGGGTTGAAAAAGGTGGACAAAAACTGAAACACAATCAGTTTAAGCGTGATAGTGTATCTTATTTTCCTGGATTTGCTTATATGAGCAGCACATGTGAAAGTGTAAAGGTAGAGCAGCAACTATTTTTTGTTGATAAAAACCATGCTATTTTACAATTGAATTCTAATAAAGTAAAATGGAATATTAGTGCTTCAATTTGGCTTTCGAACGCAACTGTAAAAAAAGAAAATAACAGTCTCAATGTACAACTAGCAAAAGGTGAATTGCTATCAGTTACCTTTCCCAAAAATTTCAATTTAGAAGTATCCGATAAAAGCTATTATGCCACTAGCACTAAAAATTCCGATTGTGAGTATGTATTAATTTCATTTTTTAGTAACCAAACCGAAAAAGATGTAGCTGCTGCTATTTCAGAAAAAACGCTTAAAAATGCAGTCAAAAGTATTGCTCAATCAAAAAAGCGATGGAGCGATTACTTGTCAAAAGCACTTCGCAATGACTTAAATGATGCCTACAATCGCATTGCTGTAAAAAGCGTAGTAACACTTATTTCTAATTGGCGCTCAGCAAAAGGCGATATTCTGCACGAAGGCATTATTCCTTCTAATTCCAATGCTAATTTTAATGGATTCTGGGCTTGGGACTCATGGAAACATGCTGTTGCATTAGCTCATTTTGCTCCTAATTTAGCTAAAGATCAGGTAAAAGCAATGTTTGATTATCAGGCCGAAGACGGAATGATTTCAGATAATGTTTTCTCAAACAAAGCACGTAATAATTATAGAGATACCAAACCACCTTTGGCAACTTGGGCTGTAATGGAAATTTATAAAGAAACAAAAGACGTTGAGTTTCTTCAATACATGTTTCCAAAGTTGGTAAAGTACAACCGTTGGTGGTTTAAAAACCGAGACCACGATCAAAACGGAATTTGTGAATACGGCTGTAATAATGGCTTGGTTAAAAATGCCAGATTTGAAAGCGGAATGGATAATGCGGTTCGTTTTGATGGCGTACAATTGGTTCAAAACGGTCCTAAAGCATGGAGTATGAATCAAGAATCAGTGGACTTGAATGCCTTTTTGTTTTTTGAAAATAAGCTTTTGAAAATCATGTCCAGTATTGTTAAAATACCTTACGACGATACCTTTGATGCTAAGAAAATGGACGATTATTTCTTTAATGCTGAAAAAGGTTTTTATTACGATAAAAAAGCAGATGGCAAATTTGTTAGTGTAGAAGGTACTGAAGCCTTTATTCCTTTGTGGACTAAAATGGCCACCCCAG
Organism: Chitinophagaceae bacterium; assembly: GCA_027486835.1. Lineage (GTDB taxonomy): Bacteria > Bacteroidota > Bacteroidia > Chitinophagales > Chitinophagaceae > Parasediminibacterium. The sequence continues at coordinate 2,720 of JAIXOJ010000006.1, read as the reverse complement.
AAAAAGCTGCTGCGGCTATTGAAATGTATAAAAAACCAAATAAATTTTCCACCTTCATCCCATTTCCTACCGTTTGTGCCGACAATCCTGAATTTAAATACGATACCTATTGGCGAGGGCCAGTCTGGATAGATCAAGTATATTTTGGTATTTCTGGCATAAGAAATTATGGCAATAAAGAGTTGGCAGATTCTTACACGAATCAAGTATTTACTAGGCTTAAAGGGCTTGCCGCTAGCGAACCAATAAGTGAGAACTATGATCCTAGTACAGGTGAACGATTCAGAGCCCCTAATTTTAGTTGGTCAGCGGCACACTTACTAATGCTGTATTGGGAATACGGGAAATAAACTACTTTTCAGAGCGATTTCAATTGACACTATAATACCCTGAATAGCTGATGTAAAAAGACTTTTAGTAACGTATTATTGCAGGGATTGCTAGTGTGTTTAAATTTCATTAATTATGGGTATATGTACAAAGATTAAAAGCATAGTAATAAAACTTGCAGGCTTTGTTGCCATTTGTGCTATTTCTTGCAAAAGCAATGAAGATGTTAAAGTAATTTCTGATACTATTACCCATCTTAAAGACACGTCTACTATGAGCTGTCATTCAAACATTCCTTCAAGGTTTGGTACGGTTGCAGATAGTTCACAAAATATTTTGGCAAGTAAAAAGGCTTCAACCGCAGGTATGGTAAGTATTCCGGCAGGTACCTATTTAATGGGTGCAGATGACAAACAAGCTTCGGAAGATGAGTATCCCAAACACTTAGTAAGTGTAGATTCTTTTTTAATAGATGAGCATGAAGTAACTAATGCAGAATTTGCTGCTTTTGTAAATGCTACTCACTACGTTACTACTGCTGAACGCAAACCTGATTGGGAAGAATTAAAAAAGCAATTACCTCCCAACACGCCTAAGCCTTCTTCCGATAAGCTAGTGGCTTCTTCTTTGGTTTTTACACCACCTAATCGAGAAGTAGATTTAAACAACTATGCCCAATGGTGGAGTTGGGTGCAAGGTGCAGATTGGCGACATCCAGATGGGCCTAATTCAAACCTAAAAGGGAAAGAAAATTTTCCAGTAATTCAAGTGTCTTGGGACGATGCCACCGCTTATGCCAAATGGGCTGGTAAAAGATTACCAACAGAGGCGGAGTGGGAGTGGGCAGCAAGAGGAAGGCTAGTAAATAATGTATATAGTTGGGGTAATGAAAGTATTGATGCAGGCACCCCAAAAGCCAATACATGGGAGGGTAATTTTCCCAATGTAAATACTAAAAGAGATGGCTATTATGGTATAGCACCTGTAAAAATGTATGCACCTAATGGATATGGATTGTACGATATGGCAGGAAATGTATGGGAATGGTGTAGTGATTGGTATAAAAATGATTATTACAAAACCATAAATAAGCCCAATGGAATTAAAAATCCTAAAGGGCCAAATACCAGCTATGATCCTGAAGAGCCCTTTACGCCTAAAAAATCATTAAGGGGTGGTTCGTTTATGTGCAATAAAAGCTATTGTACTGGCTACCGTGTTTCTCGTAGAATGAAGAGCAGTGCAGATTCTGGCAGTAGTAATACTGGTTTTAGATGTGTAAAAAGCAAGTAATTTTTCAAAATATTTAATTAAGCATAACTTATGAATTTATGTCGTTTTAAAACGCTTCTGTTTGTTATTATTTTTTAAATATTGCAATTGCACAAACCGCATCTATTAAAGGAACTGTTATAAATGAGCAAAATAATCAACCAATAGAATATGCAAGTATTGCGTTGTTAAACGCCAAAGATTCTGTGGTAGTAGCTGGAACTGTAACCAAACCAAACGGCACTTTTAGCATTACAAAAATTAATGCTGGCAACTTTATTGTAAAAGTTTTTTTTATTGGGTATGAAACAAAATACAATGGCAACGTTGTTTTAGGGAATAATCAAGAATTAAACTTGAATACCATTGCTTTAAAACCAAGTGGTAAATTTTTAGGCCAAGTAACCGTAACTGGTAAAAGACAAACTAACAATAATAAAATAGATAAACAAACCTACCAAGCAAATCAATTTGAATCTGCTAAAGGTGGCTCTGCTGTTGATGTTTTAAAAAATTTACCATCAGTTACCCTTAATGGTCAAGGCGATATTAGTTTGCGTGGTTCTAATGGTTTTTTGGTATTGTTATACTCAAAGTAAAATTGTTTGCGAAAATTTCAGAAAAATTTCTTGGGAATACAATTTTCGAGGTAATTGCTCCGTTATTATTAGTATGGCATTTGAAAAACTTAACGATACGGATAAATTATTGCTACGGGGATATCAGCGAAATTCCAAAGACCGTCTTGCTTACATTCGTGTCACAGTAATCCTGATGCTTGATATGGGCAAGTCTGTTGATGAGATTGAATCTATTTTGGGTATTGATGCAAGTACCATTTACCGCTATAGCAAGTCTTATCAGGATAAAGGGTTGGATGAGTACTTGAAAACTGGTTATGAAGGTTATTGGGTCGGTTAAGCTGTCAACAGCTTTCAGTTCTCAGGAAAGAATTGAAAAGTCGCTTATATACAACTGGCAAGGAGGTCTGTGATTTTATACAAACAGCTTTCGGCATTACCTATACCGAAGATGGTGTTGTAAAACTTTTACACCGGATAGGGTTTAGCTACAAGCAGACCAAACAGATTCCCTGTGAGTGCAATATTGAAAAGCAG
>JAIXOJ010000192.1 GCA_027486835.1 Chitinophagaceae bacterium | reverse complement strand
GTAGCCCCGAATCAAACGAATGTAGAAAAAGTGGAAGCAGCTGGCAATGGTGCCATGAAATTGACCCTAGCAGTGGACAAAGCTGCTTACGGTTATTCAGTAATTGGGTATGAAGTATCGGATAAAGAACCTAATATATTGCAGTCGGGTGAATCTATATTAGTACAAGGAGGCACTTCCCCAGCAATGGTTTTTGGTACCTCCAGCAATCACACCATTGTGCTGAGCAATTTGGTAATTGGTAAAAAATACAACATTCATGTATTTACCTTCAACCCTCAAGGCACCAGCCCATTGAGTAAAGCTTATTTATTGGTGAGTCATAATAGCTAAATTTTATTTCTCGGAAAGATTTTTTTATAAAACCTGCTATTTTTTATATTGGATAGCAGTTTTTTTTGTGTTTACATTATTTAATTGGAAGCTTGATTGACAAAAGTAGTTAAGAAAAAAAATGTAAGTTAAATGAGAAGCATTAATAAAGCGATAATGATTGGCAATGTAGGCCACGCACCCGAAATAAACACACTCGAGGGCAACGTGCTAGTAGCCAAACTCTCCCTTGCAACTACAGAAACATACCGCACAAAACGGGCAATTACAAACCGATACCGACTGGCATCAAGTTGCGTGCTGAGCATATGCTCCGTAGGGCATGTTGCCTGAAAAGATGAATGGGATTTCCAAATGCCATTTAATGCTATTACTTTTTTTGCTGCAAAATGACCTTTTAAGTTGCCAAAAGCAAGTAAAGACTTAGGAAAAAAAACGTACTAATTAAACGTATGCGCAAATACGCTTAACATAGGAAATCGTAAGACGTGGGTAAAACCAGAAAAACGATAACAATCTATAATTAATGTACGTAGTTTGCCCTCAAAAAATAAAAACCACCAAAAAAATCGATTTGAATAAGTTCCCCCTATTTTCGCGAGCGAAGGGCGTAGGATATGAAAATTAAGAACTTTTAAAAATAAAAATAAAGACTAAACCTGCGTATATTAACGAGTTACCGGCAATGCTATCTTGAAACTACATGCTAATCAAAATCAAACGACAAGACGCTTTAAATAATTACCAAGCTTTTCCTGTGCACGGTTACGACTATGACAAAGACGAAGAAAAGTTCTTTTACCCAAAGGTTTTTAAAAGCTATATTCTGACCCTTCCTTCCAAATCCTTCAAAGTACATGCAAAGGTTTTGGGGGCAGAGTTAAACAAATTGACAATGGCGCTTCATGCTGACGCATTGATTTTCTTAGGGGACACAAAAACTCCCTGGCTTCATCAAACCAGCGAAAACAAGCCTATAAAAGAAGCTCAAGAATATCTCATAGATAAAAAGGTTGGCAAACGTTTCAACGGTGCGTTAAAAGTGAACACTTTCGAACTACCGACGTTCATCAAACATCTAGCATGGTTGACACGTTACAATGCTGCACTTCCATACTTTTATTTCACTGACCAAATGCAAAACATCATTGGCAATATTTGCCAATACGGCAATTTGCATCTGGACACGTTAAATGAACAAGCAAACAAAGTATTTAATTCATATGTTGGCGGCAGCAAGTTTAAATATGGCGACAATAACAGTTGCTATAATTGGTTTAGTAGGACGAGCGCAATTTCGGGTCGACAATCCAACCTCTGACCGAAGCATATGCCGGTAACATTGTATTTGCGCAAGGGCAGCTTACGTATTATTATTGAACTGTTGTAATCCTAATGAACTTTATATCTTTAACCACACATACCGATACCGCTCCTGCGCAAATACGTGGACGTTGGTGGCAATTTAAAATGAGACACTTACTAATAATCATATTGACAACTTTTCATCTGACAGCACATTCGCAAGATATTTCTTCGATTGATAAATTGAAAGTCAGAATTGATAACCTTTTGTATACTGATACAGTTATTATCACTGATACAATCTTTGATTTAAAAGGGTATGAGGAAAAGGAAATCCAGGGTTTTCGGCATGGAGACACTTTAGTTAAGACTATTGCCAAATTCAAAAACTCTTCACGGATAAGAGTTTCGTATTTCTCATGCTTGCCAAATTACCAAAATAAGGTAGTCTATGTTAAGGACTTTGATGAAAAGACAAATGACCTCCTAATTGAGCTATATGCTTGGGATGAGGAAATTTTAAAGTCTAACATTATTAAAGCTTCTAACAATTATACTACGAGACCATCTGACATTTTGAGAAGATCAGACTATAGCACGAAAATCGGTTTTAAAATTGTCGACAGAGATGCATTGAAGTATTGGTTTACGGGAAGACTTATTGAAAAAGTACCTTTTACTCCAGGTTGTGGTAAAATTGCTTGGGCTGTAGTTCATAAATATGAGGTAATAAATACCACCTATCAAGATTATCCAAATAAATATGTTCTTGTAATTCAGCCTTGTCCCGAGTTTAATGGAGAAAAGTTCTTTATCAAAAATCAAACCTATCGAATTTACGCTTCTACAAACAGTGGAGTGACATTTAGCCATGTCGTATCAAATCAATATGAAAAAGCTGGCATTCCCATTTTTTGGAGTGAGCAAACGACAATGTATGACAGATAAACTGCCGCCAACAATGCATTTGCAATAGCATGGCTGGACATTACGCAATCGGCTGCAAATCTTTACTTAGCTTTAGCTTCGGCAGACATTACGTTGTTGGTCATTAGTTCTTAACTTCAAGATCATTTTTTTAATTTGGCATTTGTAACAGGCTGACAGTTCGCTATTGCCATGCCATCGCAAATGCTTTAACCTTGTTAGCTGTAATAAGTTGCGGACACAATCTTCGAAATACTCATAAAGAAAAATGTGTAAAGTTTATAACTCTGTTGGTTGTTTAACAACTGTAAAAACACATTTAAGTCGACATAACATTAATGACTTCAACTCTATCAATGAGGTACTAAATTTTCGACAGAACTTTTTATCTTTAAGACAGCAAATTATATCAAGACACGAAAAACTTATTGAAAATGAAAGAAATATTCTCGAGACAGAAATTTTAAATCTTGACACTAGAATTAAGACAGGCAAAGCTCAGTTTGAAAATATTTTCCTCAGTGAAATTGAAGAGTTGAGGAAAAAATTGGACAACATATCCAGTTCAACGAGTTTGAATTTTATACAAAGACTTTTCAACTTCATCAAGCAATGGAGTTTAAACAAGAAACTTCAAACTTTATAACTCAGTTTAGACAACAACGTCATTAATTCAGTTAGCGACTTACTCGACCTACTTAAATTTAAAATTAATCGGAAACAATATATAATTTCTCATTTTAGGGATGCCGTAAACGAAAGTTGTTTTAACGAAATCAACATCATTGAGAATAAACAGCGAATTATTGAAGAAGTAAAAAACTCAATTTATGGAGCATTAGGAGAACATAAAGTTGTAAAGGAATTAGAAAAATTGTCAGATGATAATATTTTAATTAACGACTTTTCTATTTGTTTCAATCCTGCTATTTACAATAGGCAAGAAAACGATTATATTAAATCAATTCAGATTGACCATTTGCTTATTACACCTTCTGGTATCTTTCTTATTGAAACAAAAAATTGGAGTGAAAAATCATTGGCTAGTTTAGATTTACGTTCCCCAGTTGAACAAATAAAACGAACAAACTTTGCGCTTTTCAAAATATTGACTGGTGGCATTTCAAGAAACAGAGTAAAACTTAAACATCATCATTGGGGAGACAGAAAAATTCCAGTAAAAAACCTAATTGTAATGACTAACTCAAAACCAAATGAAGAGTTTCAATATGTTAAAGTCTTGACAGTTAATGAACTTCTCGGTTATATCAAATATTTCAAGCCAATCTTTACAAATGAAGAGACTGAAAGAATTGCAAATTATCTACTCGCATTTAATGACTAAAAACTTTTTACACACATCAATTTGACCAAAGTAGAGTCTTACTGTAGCCAAATACCTAGGTTTTCGTTATGTCCATAGGTCAAGCAATGAAAACCTAGTAGAACGAAACCTATTCTACAAGGGAATCAAATACTTTATGGGGTTATCGTTTTTTTGTGTTGGCTGTAGGAGCTTGTTGTTTTTTGATTGTTTGGATGTTTTTATGTGCTTTTCTATTTTATCAGCAAATCCCCCCCACTACCCATGATTACTTATGGGTGCAGTTGGAATTTCCCGCAATGTGTTTTTCTGGTGGTTCTCGCTTTCCTATGATTTCAATGGTAACAATTATTCCCGTTTTTTCAGTAAGGGCATTTACGCAACTCGGAATCACAAAATTCGAGCAAGACGTTAATAATTAACTCCTATTTTTGAGTTATGAAAAAGAAAGAAATAAAGAAAGATGTTGTATTGAAGTCAGTAGCAAAAATGCTTTCAAACAAAGAATCTGTTCTTTCGTATATCAAAGGAAAGACTACATTAAATGCACTAACAAAAAAAGGTATCAAGTTTGCAAAACCACTATAATTATGTTTATGACAACATAACAAATACCTATAATTTTACTACAAAAAATAATATTCTTTACAGAGTTGCTTTTGTTATTGACGAAACATTTTCAACTATTTCTGGAGAAGAAATTCCTAATGTATTTCAAATAGTTATTGAGAAAGCAAACGAAGAAACTGAGCCATTAGATACTAAAGTCTCAAAGACAATTGAAAATATTGTAGAAAGATTTTTTTTACGAGTAGAAAATTCACTCATTTATGTATGTTATGACACAGACCAAAAAGCTAAAACAAGACACGACGTATTTGAAAGGTGGTACAATAAATCTAAATCCCAAGGTACTATTATCAAAATTAACAAAGCAATTGAAATAACTGTAAACGACTTTGAAACACAAAAACTTTATACTGCACTTATGTTTCATATGGAAAACTCAAACTATGAAAAATTAATTCACATTTACAATAAAATTGAAGAAGTTCTTAATGCTGAAAAATAATACTGCTATCAATAATTAGGTTTTAGTTGCGTCCAAAGTACTTGCAATGAAAGCCTATTTATTGGGCGATACCTTTTTTTAGCATGCGATTCTAATCCAATCCTTATAACTACCCGAGGAATAGCGAGATTATTCGACAATCTCTCTATTTCGCTTATTTTAATATTACCCGTTGAATATGAAAATTGAAAAAGCCCCAAAACATAGCAAAGACAATCAAACTATTTCATTAATTGTAAAACTGCAATTTGATGGGCGATTAAAGTCAATTCAAGATGATTATCCATACCGGGACAAAATAAAGTATAAGTCTAAGGACTTTCCACCTGAAGAACTTTGGAATGCTGTAAAATTTCATCGTTACCTTATAGAAAACAAGGCAAAACCACCATGCCACTCATTCCGTTATCAATGCCCTCCATCTGCCTACATGCTAAAACCTAGTTCTTACCAATATATTTGCAATCCCATAATTATTTAAAGATGACAATAAGCTATCATTGGTTAAGTACATATCTGCCCGAGGTAATAGAACCCGAAAAATTATCCAAAATCCTCACCAGCATTGGTTTGGAAGTAGAAAGCATGGAAACCTACCAAAACATGAAGGGGGGATTAGCCGGTTTGGTAATTGGTGAAGTACTCACTTGCGAGCAACACCCCAATGCCGACAAACTAAAAGTAACCACGGTAAATGTGGGTCAGGCAGCACCCTTGAAAGTGGTTTGCGGAGCGGCTAATGTGGCGGTGGGTCAAAAAGTTGTGGTGGCAACCGTCGGTGCTACTATTTACCCCTCAACTGGTGATCCGCTTACGATGAAAGTAGCCAAAATAAGAGGGGAAGAAAGCTATGGAATGATCTGCGCCGAAGACGAAATTGGCCTTGGCACTAGCCACGAAGGCATCATGGTATTACCCGCCGAGGTACAATCAGGTACTTTGGCCGCTGATTATTTTAATATTTATAACGATGTAGTTTATGAAATTGGTTTAACGCCTAACCGCATGGATGCCATGAGCCATTTAGGCGTGGCAAAGGATGTGTGTGCTTATGTTACCCACCATTATAATAAAGAAGCAAAAGTAAAAAGTCCTTTTTCCAATACGTTTAAGGTAGAAAACCACCTTTTAACCATCCCTGTTACGGTGGAGGATAACGTTGCTTGCCCACGATATGCTGGCGTAACCATCAGCGGTATTGCAGTAAAAGAATCGCCCGATTGGCTTAAAAACCAATTGAAAGCCATTGGGGTACGCAGCATCAACAATGTGGTGGACGTTACCAACTACATCTTACACGAAACAGGTCAACCGCTCCATGCTTTTGATGCCGACCAAATAGCAGGAAAGGCCATCATCGTAAAAAAAGCTAGTGCAGACACTAAGTTTATCACCCTAGATGGTAAAGAAAGAACCCTTTCGGTAGAAGACTTGGTGATATGCGATGGTCATGCTGCCCCCATGTGTATCGCTGGGGTATTTGGCGGTGCTGCCAGTGGGGTGTCTGACAATACCGTTAATATCTTTTTAGAAAGTGCCTGTTTTGCTGCATCTACCGTTCGTAAAACGTCTCTGCGTCATGGTCTACGTACCGATGCCGCCACCCGATTCGAAAAAGGAGTGGATATTTCTAACACAGTGCACGTATTGAAGCGAGCTGCGCTATTAATTCAATCTGTTGCTGGAGGCAGTATCAGTAGCGATGTGGTGGATATTTACCCAAATCCTGTGGCAAAAACAGTCGTTTCCTTAAAATACCAATACCTCAAAAAGCTGAGTGGTAAAAGTTATCACCCCGATGCTATCAAGAAAATACTGGTAGCACTTGGGTTTGATATCCATCGCGAAGGGATTGATGAAATAAGCGTAGCAGTACCTTACAGCAAGCCTGATATTTCATTACCTGCCGATATTGTAGAAGAAATCATTCGTATAGATGGGTTAGACAATATTGCCATCCCTACCACTATCACCATTTCACCCGCCACTAACCAACTAGGCATTAAAGAAGCTTTGAAAGAGAAATTAGCGGGGTATTTAGTGGGGAAAGGCTTTCAAGAAATTGTTACCAACTCTATTACCAATAGCAAATATTTTGACGAAGCCACTTTGTCTGGTACAGTAACCATGATGAACAATCTGAGTGCAGATTTAGATGTGTTGCGGCCTTCTATGTTAGAAACAGGTTTAGAGTGTATTGCCTACAACAGCAATCGTAAAAACACCAATTTGCAACTGTTTGAATTTGGCAAAACCTATCACACCAAGGGTGTTGGCAACTATTACGAAGAAGAACACCTAGCTATTTACATCACTGGTAACAATCATGAAGGTGACTGGCAAGAAAAAGCCCAAGCTACTTCTTTCTTTCAGGCGAAAGGGTTGGTAGAAGCTTTGGCTAGGTTAAATGGGCTAGAAGCTATCAAGTTTGCAAAGGAGGAAAATAGCAGTTTAGTAGTGGTGACTCATGCCAAACAAACCATTGCCACTTTGCAAAGCGTACCACCTAGTAAGCTGAAAATGTTTGACTTGAAGCAACCAGTGTTCTACTTAGATTTCCCATTAAGCACGTTCATCAAACAGGTAGAACAAAAGCGGATTGTGTATAAAGAGGTGGCTAAGTTTCCTTCGGTGCAGCGCGATTTGGCACTAGTGGTGGATAGTGCAACCGCATATCACCAAGTGGAATCAGTGGTGAAAAAAGTCAACCTACCTAAGTTGCAAAACATGCGCTTGTTCGATGTGTTTGAGAGTGACAAATTAGGCGTTGGTAAAAAATCGATGGCGGTTAGTTTTACTTTTTTAGATGAAGAAAAAACGCTTACGGATAAAGAAATAGACGGAATGGTAAACAAAATGATTACTTCATTTGAAAAAGAACTTTCGGCTGAAATTCGCAAATAATAGGTTGATGTAGTGGGTGCATAAAAGTTTTTAGCAATTATTAGCTAAACCTCACCCCCCCAAACCCTTTCCGAAGGCGAGGGGCAAAACGAAAAACTTTTATGCACCCGATTGAGTTAGCCAAGTGGCCAATCAAATGTGAACTCACTAAAACTAGAAACGATTCATGAATACGACAATTAATGCTCAATTGGAACAATTGCAACAGAAAATGCAATTGCTGCTCAAGCATTATGCCCAGTTGCAGCGGGAAAATGTGCAGTTGAAAAAAGATGTGGCCAAAAAGCAACAACAACTGACGCTTAACCAGCAAGTGATACAGCAACAGGAACAACAGATTGATGCGCTTAGGCTAAGTAAAGATGGTTTTTCAGTGGAAGAAAAAAAAGAACTAGAACGCCGAATTGACGTTTACATCAGAGAAATAGACCGCTGTATGTCATTGCTTAATACCTAATAGTGTTCTTTTTTAGTGTACAGAAAATGATTGGTTAATGATATTCTACAACTACTTAACCCATTAACGCACTACTTGATACCTATTACTAAGTACATATAACCTAACATCTGCCCACCTCCACAAAACCTGAAAAATAGGAACGGAATGAAAAATGAATTGATACCTGTAAATATTGCTATTGCCGACAGAACTTATCGGCTAAGAATCCAGTCAGAAGACGAGGAGGTTTTGCGCAAGACAGTGAAGCTGATTAACGAAAAAATAGTAGAATATAAAACTGAATTTGCGGGAAAAGACATGCAAGACTACATTAGCATGGTACTCATTTGGCTAGCCACCGAAAAAACAAAATCGTCGGACCATATTATCGAAATACAAAACGCCTTAGATAAAATTGCGCTATTGGAAGGCCAGATAGATCGAGCATTAATTGTAGAGATGTAATCGAATTTGCGCTGACGGGATTTTAAATCCTGTAAGCTTTGAAAAAATTATTTATTACCCGTACAAACGCTTGAAAGCCCATGAGGCTAGATAAGGAGTTGAAGGGATTTTAACCATAAAAAAAGAAGACATGCCAGGTTTTGAATTATTTGGAGAAGAAGAAAAAAAACATATCAATGATGTGATGGAAACAGGCATCATCATGCGCTACGGGTTTGATGGCCCAAGAAAAGGAATATTTAAGGCCATTGAATTGGAAAAAAGAATCACAGAGGTATTTGGTTGCCAATATGCCCAGTTAACGAGCAGCGGTACCTCTGCACTCACCACCGCAATGGCTGCATTAAACATTGGTTTTGGTGATGAAGTGATTATGCCAAGCTTCACATTCGTTGCCAGCTTCGAAGCGATTTTAAGCGTAGGTGCCATACCAGTATTGGTAGATGTGGACGAGACCTTAACCCTTGACCCCGAAGCAGTTAGAGCAGCAATTACACCCAAAACTAGGTGTGTAATGCCCGTACACATGTGTGGAAGTATGGCAGATATGGATGCACTGAAAGCTATTTGTACAGCGCATAACCTTATTTTATTAGAAGATGCTTGCCAGAGTATTGGAGGCACTTACAAGGGTAAGCACCTTGGTACTATTGGCCATGCGGGCACTTTTAGTTTTGACTTTGTAAAAACCATTACTTGCGGCGAAGGAGGTGTGGTAATGACCAATAGCAAGGAAGTGCTAGAAAAATGCGATGGCTATACCGACCACGGCCACGACCACAAAGGCGTGGACAGAGGTGCAGACCTTCATCCATTTGTAGGATATAACTTTAGAATCAGCGAATTGCATGCTGCCATTGGTTTGGGGCAAATTGAAAAGCTACCTACTATATTGGCGATTCAAAAGAAAAACAACCACATATTGCGGAGCTATCTAGCAGAAATACCCGAAGTAACCTTCAGGGTAGTGCCAGACCCTGAAGGGGATAATTTTTCATTTTTAAGTTGGTTCTTGCCTACCGAATCATTGATGCGGGCTTTTATTACAGAAATGAAAGCGCAAAATATATTGGCAGGCAATTTTTATTGGTACGATAACAACTGGCATTACATCAAAAAATGGCATCACCTAAAAGAAGTAACCTTCTTAAACAACGTGAGCGAAGCGCAGAAAGCGGCATTACTCCAATTGCAAACGCAGGACTTTAGTGTGAGCAATGCAGTTATGAGCCGTTGTATTTCTACCGCCATTTCCTTGACATGGACAGAAGAACAAGTACATGATAAGGGTGCAAAAATGGCCGCAGCTATAAAAAAAGTACTAGAACTGGCGGCAGTTTCAGCATAACTTATTGGTCACAAAAAAATAGGGTCAACCCTCTTTGAACTTCTGAGATGGTTGACCCTGTTTGTTGCCAATAAGATAAAAAGCGTAAGGCAAACCTATCGTGGCCAATTTTTACCCTCTAAATAATCAACGTACTCTTTACTGCCAAGCCTCAACCTAAAAGGTACACGGGTGATTTTTTGCAGGGCAAGTTCTTGTTTGCAGATAAATCCCAATTGATTTCGGTAGTACTGTGGCGAAATAGTGTAAACACTGAATGCACGGCTTTGCAAAGCACTATCAGTAGGTTTAAAAATGGGGTAAGTTTTCTTATTGTTCAGTTGAGCAAAGCAGTTGGAATAGGCGGTTAGACCGACAACTAACAAACAAAGGCGGATGTTCATGCTACAAAAATGACCTAAACAAATCAGTATCTCCATATTTATTCCTCAAAAAATTTTGTGCAAAAAAAGCCATCTTTTTATCGTTCCTATTCCCAAACGTCCTTTCCTATTAAATTGTAATTACTTTAGAGCCGCCTTACTAGAACTTTAAGAAACGTATAAACCCCATTATGAAAGAGATTCGCTTTGGTTCGATAATTAGCGCAACACTACTATGCGCAGTTGCTTTTTGCTGCCATTTTGCATGGGCAAACCCAATACAAGACAAAGTTGCGCCCGCAAAATTTTACCAAGAAGGGCTCAAAGCCTTTAAAGCAAAACAATACGATTTAGCAAAAACCTACTGGTTGCAGGCTGCTGGCAATGGCGGTATGAGCCAAAAAAAGTACAAAACCGTCCTTACCAGCTTATTGAGCATAAGAGATTACAACACGGCGGGATCGGTAGCTAAGTTCAACATAAAAGATTATAGCAATAAAGAACAAGGCTTTGCTTATAATGTATTGTCCAACAAACTTCAAGATGCGGATACTTCTAAAGGATTGGCAGTAGAGCCAATTGAATTGTACAACAATTACCTTTCTACACCCAAAAAAGTAAGTGATAAAAAGAAGAAAATTATTCTGTCGAATTATCAATACTTACTCGCTTACTATACCAACAGGGCAAAAAACTATCAAAAGGCGGCGGAGGTGGCCAATAAGATCGCCGTGTTATATCCCAATTCACAAGAGTTGAGTTTGCTGCCTAAAAAATATGAAAGTAATGTCTCCCCCTCCATCGTAGAACTTCCTAAAGTGGCTTCTGTGGATACTGCAGCCCTTGCTGCTCAACAAAAAGAGCGTGCTTTAACAGCACTTGGTAAAGGGAACACTGCTTTTGAGGCCAAGGATTATGCAACCGCTAAACGTAACTGGGAACTAGCCGAAACGCTTGGGAATAAAAAGGCTAGTATGCAGTTGGGAAATTTGTATGAAAAAGGATTGGGTGTACCGAAAGATTATTCAAGGGCTAAAGATCAATACGAAGCTGCTGTAGGTAGCGACAATCCGGAGGCTTATGGGGCATTAGGTAATCTGTATGAAAATGGACTAGGCGTTCCCAAAGATGCCATTCAATCTAAAGAATGGTATAAAAAAGGAAATGAAGCTGGCGACCCATTATCCATAGAGAAATTGAATAAATACGGTGCAAAAACGCCTCCTCTTCCCTCTATAACTACCCCTAAACCCATAGTGAACGAGGTAGCTGCAACAACTGCCAACGCTATTTCCACCACCCCCAATTCAGGTAAAATAATCGGTACCATCATCAATGCCACACCAGCTAATTCCAACGAACTTTGCAACAAGGGTTTTGATGAATACAAAAATGGCAACTATGTTCAGGCAAAAGAAAATTGGGAAAAAGCGGCTGGCGCAAAAGGATTTAGCGCAGCCAAATACAAATCAATGAACGAATTAGGCAATCTGTATTTTAATGGACAAGGGGTGGAGAAAGATTATGCCAAATCTTTAGAGTGGTATCAAAAAGCGGCTGCCAATGGTTTGCCTGGTGGCAACCCAGATGCGGCAAAGTCTGTCGGTACCCAATATGAAAATGGTCTTGGTACCACCCAAAATTTTGTTACTGCATTAAGTTGGTACAAAAAAGCCCAGAAAATGGGTAATAAATATGTGGTCGCAGACATTACTCGAGTGGCTGGGAACCTAAAGAAAACCAAATAGGAATGTTCATGTTTAAAGGGAGAAGATTGCTTTTCGCAGTTATTAGTTAAACTTCGCCCCAACCCCTCTCCAAAGACGAGGGGGCAAAGCGATAAACTTTTATGCCCCCAAATGCAGCAGCCATACTATTTGGTAGAAATCTGCCTAATTCGCCTATAAAATATCGGTTACATTTGTTTTAAATTATTACAGATTGAGCATCACTATTTACACCAAGGAATTAGTTAAAAGCTATAAGGGACGAACCGTTGTAAACAAGGTTTCCATTCAAGTGTCCCAAGGAGAAATTGTGGGCTTGCTCGGGCCAAATGGAGCGGGTAAAACCACCAGTTTTTATATGGTGGTGGGATTGATAAAACCCGACAAAGGCAATGTTTATTTAGATGGTCAAGACATTACGAAGCTGCCCATGTATAAGCGGGCGCAAATGGGTATTGGTTACCTGCCACAAGAACCTAGTGTGTTTAGAAAACTAAGCGTGGAAGACAATATCATGGCTGTTTTAGAAATGACCGACCTCAACAAAACCCAACGAAACGAAAAATTAGAAACCCTGCTTACCGAATTTAATTTGCACCATGTACGTAAGAACAACGGTGATAGTTTGAGTGGTGGTGAAAGAAGGCGTACAGAAATTGCCAGGGCATTGGCAGTGGATCCCAAATTTATTTTATTAGATGAACCATTTGCGGGTGTTGACCCCATTGCTGTAGAAGACATACAATCGGTGGTGGCTAAACTGAAATATAAGAACATTGGCATCCTCATTACCGATCATAACGTGAACGAGACTTTGTCTATATGCGATAGAGCCTATCTTTTGATTGACGGTAAAATATTTATGCAGGGCACTTCTGAAGAATTAGCGGAAAACGAACAAGTACGTCGACAATATTTGGGTACCAACTTTGTACTGAAACGAAAAGATTGGATTATTGACATGGTGAAAGAACATGCCATAAAAGATAAAGAGACATTGGAAGCAGCTTCACATCCACAACCATCTAATGCCGAAACGCTTGTGCCTTAAGCGTTGCATTAATGCCTTAGTACTGATTGAGCTTCCATGTGACGAGAACTAAATACAACGCCATAGCCAAATGGGGGTAAGTGCTTTGCTGCTGCTTTTGATCCATTACCCCCAATGCTTGCCCAACTAATTGACATTTTACTTTGTACGTTACGCTAAATATTTTGAACCATGTCTAAATCTGCTGCCACCTTCATTGCTAAGAGTACGATAAAAGCTCCCGATAAAGAACATCGCCGGAAAATCAACTTCAATATTGGCAAATACAATGCTGCTGTGCCGCTGGGTAAGGCACAGTTTACAGATGTGATGAAGGTGCGAGAACATGCCAAGAACCTAAAATGGAAGGCTATTGAGCATTTAGACACCCATTTGCTTCAGTTTGAAAAGAATATTACTGCTAGAGGTGCACAGGTATTGTGGGCTGCCGATGCAGAAGAGGCGCAGGAGTATATTGGCAAAATATGCAAAAAGAAAAATTGCAAAATGGTTGTCAAGAGCAAAAGCATGGTAACGGAAGAAATACACTTGAACCAATACCTCGAAAGTAAAGGCATTGAGAGTGTGGAAACAGATTTGGGGGAATACATCCAGCAGCTAGATGGCGAACCACCCTACCATATTGTTACTCCCGCCATGCACAAAAACAAAGAGGATGTAGCCAAGCTTTTTGCCGAAAAATTAGGTACTCCGCGCGACCTTAATCCTACCCAGCTAACCCAAGTTGCCCGCGAAAAACTCCGAAAAAAATATGTTCAGGCCGAAATAGGCGTTACGGGTGCCAACTTTATTGTATCAGATATTGGAGGCATCGCCATTACGGAGAATGAAGGCAACGCACGATTGAGCTGCGCTTTTCCTAAAACACATATTGTGGTAGTTGGTATTGAGAAGGTGATACCAACTATGGAAGACTTGGCTGTTTTTTGGCCTCTACTTTCTACCTATGGCACTGGACAAAAAGTGACAGTTTATAACAGTATTGTAACTGGTCCAAGACAACCCAACGAAACAGATGGGCCAATAGAAATGATTGTTATTTTACTGGACAATGGCCGTACCAACTTACTATCGAACCCTACTACCAGAGAGGCATTGTATTGTATAAGATGCGGAGCCTGTTTAAATGCTTGTCCAGTGTATAAAAACATTGGGGGGCATAGTTATGGCACTACTTATAGCGGCCCTATTGGGAAAGTTATTACGCCACATTTAAGTGGAATGGACGAATACAAGCACCTGAGCAACGCCTCTTCTTTGTGTGGCAATTGCACGGAAGTATGTCCAGTACGCATCAATCTGCACGAACTACTACTCGAAAATCGTCATGAGGCTGTGGAAGATAGTGTTACTAATGTACCAGAACTATTGGCTTGGCGACTTTGGAAAATGGCCAGCTTAAACCGAAGCATGATGAACATGGGCAACGGAATAATTAAAAACTGGGTGGTGAATAAAGTGTTTAAGGGCTGGACAGTACACCGTTCCGATTTGAATTTTAGTGCAAAAACCTTCAATCAATTGTGGAAGGAACAAAATGATGGGGCAAAATAAAATTGACTTTGTATTTTAGCCGAGTGTTTATTACGCATTGGTATTATACCACTGCCACATTTTCACCCAAATGTTTTATTACCTTGACTTAATCATACCTATATTATATTATGAAGCCAGAAGTAATTAAAAAGAAATTTGCAGATGACCAGGAGTACCTGCTTTTTGAGGAAAAAGGCGAACAGAAACATGAACTAATAAATGGAAACCTTATTGCTATGAACGGTGTATCTTTTGAACATAACGAAGTTGCGTTAACAATTGCACTATTATTTAGACAACTTTTAAAAGGGGGAAAATGGAAAGTAACCATCGATTCTGTGAAAACTAAAGTAGCCGATGGAAATTTCCTTTATCCAGATTTGATGGTGTGTCCCCCTAATCCAGACAAATTTTTTAGTGCCCAACCAGTGTTGTTGGTGGAAGTGATTGCCCCAGCATCTAGACGGTATGACTTGGTGGACAAGTTTACCCAGTACCAAAAAATTGAAAGCTTGCAATACTATCTCTGTGTAGAGCCAGAGCAGCAAGTGGTGATCTTTTTTAGTAAAGACGCCGAAAAACAATGGCAAGCAGAAACGTTTACCAAAGAAACAGACGTAATAAAGCTACCTGCTTTGAATACCCAAGTAACCTTGAAACAAATTTATAAACCAGATTAAACGTGCTGGTATATTCCCCCAATTGTACTACTCGACTCACTTATACGCTCGATTTTATAGCCAGCGTGCTATCCATTCAGATTACTGCCACGGATGATTGGGTTCAATTTACCCAATCGCCCGTGGTGGTTAAAATGGTTTATGGGAATCCTACCACCGAAGCACCTTATTACCGAATTCAGCCGCAAGGCATATTAGCAAGTACCGACATTGGCCCAATTGATCTTAAGATGGCAAAGTGCCGTCAACTACACTGTTTCTTTTCAAGCGAAAATGACCATCATGGATTTGATGTATTGGGTGTCATCTTCTTCCTCCTTTCGCGATATGAAGAATACCTGCCGCACGAACTAGACAGTTATGGCCGATACGCACACACCAATTCTATCGCCTACCAACAGCATTTTTTAGACCAACCGTTGGTTAATTTTTTCATTATTGATTGGGTACAACAACTGCAGCAATGGTATGGATTGGAAGGTGCAACAAAGGAATTACCAGAAATAACGCCTTCCATTCAATGGATACCCACTTACGATATTGATATTGCCTTTGCTTACCACCACCAACCATTGTTAAAAAACATAGGGGGATTTTTTAAGCAACTCCTTTTGGGTAACTGGGAAAACGTACTTGAACGGGCAATTGTGTATGCGGGTAAAGCAGAAGATCCTTTTGATGTATATGGGTGGTTGCAACTAATGCATGAAAGTTTTGGAGTACATCCTCATTATTTTTTTTTAGTGGCACAAGACAAGGGCCAGTACGACAAAAACATTACCCCCACCACTTTGGGAATGCGGCAACTCATCTGGCAACATACCCGACAAGGGGCTATTGGCATTCATCCCTCGTGGAAAAGTGGGGATAAACATGCTTTGCTTCAACAAGAGATTAATACACTCAAGGAAATAACCCAACACCAACAGCCTTGCACTAGTAGTAGGCAGCATTATATTCGGATGCAAATGCCCGAAACCTATAGGCGGCTCATCTCCTGCGGCATTACTGATGATTATTCGATGGGTTATGGTAGTATCAATGGGTTTCGTGCGTCTGTAGCAAGCCCGTTTTATTGGTTTGATTTAGAGAAAAATCAACCTACCAATCTGTTGCTACATCCGTTCTGCTTTATGGATGCCAATGCCTTTTTTGAACAGCACCAAACTGCCGAGGAAGCTGGTACTTCATTGCAACATTACCACGATACCATAAAGCAGGTAGGTGGACAATTGATTACTGTATTTCACAATCATTTTTTAACGCAGCAACCTGCTTGGCAAGATTGGCGGAACATGTATGAGCGTTTTGCTGTAAAAAACTTTAGATAATTTGGGTGCAAATCGACGTCGGTTATCCACGATTTATTAACGAATACAGAGCCTAGATATTTCTAGCAAGGAAATAAGCCATTCTGGGATGATTGCCACGAATACACGAATGGTGATTTAGACTTGTCGAATGCGATAAGCAATGATTTTATTCGCATCGCTCCAATGGCACGAAGTTTTGAATGGATCAAATAAATTGTAGAGGCCAAGAGGTATTTGAAAAAGTGACAACTTGCTTTTACTTTTTTAACCATAAGTGCCTAAAACAACTCATTATTTGAAATGAAAATTGAAAGCGACAAGCTGCCCTTAAAATGTAGCATTGCCGCTAACCACAATCTCAGCAGGTGTAAAATATTGGCTCGTCACTTGATATACATTGATGTTGTTTTGCTCATCAAATCGGTTGGCGTAGAAGCCTCCATTCCATTTCACAAATAAGGAATAAGCCCCCACAGGCAGTTTAACCGAGAAACGCCCATTGTTATCCGATAGGACGGAATCAATTATTGGGGCATTGATTTTACTGTAAAAGCCACTTGCATTATTGGGCCAAACATTGTTGATGCCGCATTTGGCCACCACATACACCATTGTTGCAATGCCTTTATCACTTGCCGAAGTCGATTTAAAAGTTGGAGAGGGCATGTGGTTGCCTGTTTTTTCTATAACTGTCCCCTCAATTCCTTGGGGTAATTTCTTGTATTGATTTCCGATAGTCTGTTTGGAATGCTTACAACTGGCCATTAAAACCAAAAAGACCATGAAGAATAAAGAATTGGTTAACGAAAATGAACGCATTACAGGGGCGGGTATTTGAATGAAAGTAAGAACGGCAAGGTCGGCTATATTAAGGGACAAATGGGTTGTGTCCATTAAAAATCAGTTCTTTCTTGGGATAATGGACAAAAATGATGCTGTTTTCGCTTGAAACCCTTATTGGGATTAGCTTTCAAGGAAAGAAAGGTTATGAATAAAAAAAGTGCTTTTATTGCTTTAGCCCTATAACGAAG
>JAIXOJ010000156.1 GCA_027486835.1 Chitinophagaceae bacterium | reverse complement strand
TATCCAAGGAAGAAAAAAACCAAACGATTGAATGGTAAATACCAAACTTTAACCAACTATAGAAGAGCTGTTTAATTCCTTAACTTAATGACATTGCCCTGAAGGGGTGGTTTGGGAGGGTGGGTGGGTGGAGGATTTGCCCCCGTCCCCTGAAGGGGTGTTTCGGGAGGGTGGGTGGGTTAGGGTACGTGGAGGATTTGCCCCCGTCCCCTGAAGGGGTGTTTTGGAGGGTGGGTGGGTTAGGGGGTTGTGGTGGATTTGCCCCCGTCCCCTGAAGGGGTGTTTTGGGAGGGTGGGTGGGTTAGGGTGGGTGGAGGTTGTTTGAATGGTTATTTTTTGATTTCGTTGATTGTGTGGGGTGTGTGGGGGTTTATTTCATTTTCATTGTACGTATGATTAACGGGGAGGGGGCGGGCAGGAGGCACCGCCCCTACGGTGTGCGAAATATTGTGGCTGGTGGTGGGGGTTTATTTCATTTTCATTGTACGTATGATTAACGTGGAGAGGGCGGGCACGAGGCACCGCCCCTACGTGGGATAATGATTGGTGGGGTGTTTTATAATCCCATTGCCTGCATGTAGGTGGCTAGGTCTTTGTCGCCGCGGCCGCTGAGGCATACGACTACTCGGTCTTGTGGGGTAAGGTTGAGGCGGGTGAGGGCGGCGAAGGCGTGGGCGGTTTCTAGGGCGGGGATGATGCCTTCGATTTTGGATAGGTGAAAGGCGGCCTCGAGGGCTTCGTCGTCTGTGGCGCTTAAAAATGTGCCTCTGCCGCTGTTGAATAAATGGGCGTGTAGGGGGCCTATGCCTGGATAATCGAGCCCTGCGGATATGCTGTGGGGTTCTACTACTTGGCCATCTGCGGTTTGCATTACTAGGCTTTTGCTGCCGTGCAATACGCCGGGTTTGCCTAATTGGGTGGTGGCGGCACTCATGCCTGAATTTACTCCGTGGCCTGCTGCTTCTACGGCTACTAACTGTACGCTGGTTTCTTCTAAAAAATGATAAAACGCTCCGGCGGCGTTGCTGCCTCCACCTACACAGGCCACCACATGTGTGGGTAGTTCATTCCCTGTTTTGGTGAGGAGTTGGGCTTTTATTTCGTGGCTGATTACGCTTTGAAACCTGGCTACCATGTCAGGATAAGGGTGTGGGCCTACCACGCTTCCGATGATGTAATGGGTATCGTTTGGGTTGTTGATCCAATCTCTTATGGCTTCGTTGGTGGCGTCTTTTAATGTTTTGCTGCCGCTGGTGGCTGGTACTACTTTGGCACCTAAGAGTTTCATGCGGGCTACATTGGGTGCTTGACGTTCGATGTCTTTTTCACCCATATATACAATGCATTCCATGCCTTTTAAGGCACAGACTGTGGCTGTGGCTACCCCGTGCTGTCCGGCTCCTGTTTCTGCAATGATTCTGGTTTTGCCAAGGCGTTGGGCTAGTAATATTTGTCCAATGGTATTGTTGATTTTGTGGGCACCTGTGTGGCAAAGGTCTTCCCGTTTTAGGTAAATGTGGCTGTTGAGTTCGGCACTTAATCGCTCGGCATAAAAGAGTGGTGTGGGGCGGCCTACATAATCGGTAAGTAAAGCATGAAAGTCCGTTTGAAAGCTTTCCTCCTGCATTACAATGAGGTACTTTGCCTTTAATTCTGCTACATTTCGTTGCAGCATTTCTGGAATATAGGCACCTCCAAATGGCCCGTAATAGCCGTGTTCATTGGGGTTTTGAAATTGGGTGGTGGGTACTGTTTCGTTGTTTGGCGCAGCGATCATGGTTGCGAAGTATTTTAATTAGGTGAAAGATATTATTGTTTCAAGCCAATATTGGGATTTGCCCCATTAGTGCCTGTAACCGTATTGTTAGCATCGTACTGCACGGTGGTATTTCCAATCCTATCAATGGTGCCATTGTAGTTATAAGAAAGGGGCATATTGCCGATAGAGGAAATATTGCCATTGTAATTATAACCCAATGGTGTATTGCCCACCGAGAGTACCCTGCCTTCATAGGTATATTGCAAGGGGAGGCTGCCTACATTGTCTAACAAACCACGGTAATTGTATTGTGGATTGGTAGCACCTCCGCCTGAAGGGATAAATATGTTGGCAATTCTGCCGAATTGAGTAACTGTTACACTACTGCCATTGTTCGAAAAGGTCACTTGATACTTGCCATCGGGCATGAGTGCTATTTTATAATCGGGATGTGGGCCTACTGCATTTAAGTGTTGGCTACCGCCCGCTTCTGCATTATTGCCCTTATTGGTGGCAAGATTGTCTGTGGGGCAATTGCAGGGCTGTTGGGCGGTGGTATGTTTTTGTTTGGGGGTTGCTGCCGTGTTGCTGACTCCCGTTTTCCTTGTATTGTTAACTGGAATTACGGGTGTTAAGGTATTGGTAGGTGGCGGAGTAGCTGTATTGGTAGCTACAGATTTATTGATGGGGGGAGTTGTAGTTGTAGGGGTAGTAGTGGTGGGAGGGGTATTATCTACCGCCTTGTTATTCCATTGTTTTTTAGCAGGGTAATTGTTTTTGGCTGCTGGTACATTATAAGTAGTGGGTGTGGAGGCAGATTGTTGGGTGGCGGGTGGTAAATACCTAAAAGGTTGTTTTTTGGTGGTGGAGGGGTTGGTATTATTGGTATAGGCAGGAGCGGTTGTTCCTGTGGTAGGGTTTCTAGTAGTGGCGTTGTTAGCAGTACCTACTTTGGGTTTATTCCATTTGTTTACACGCCTAACCACCCTAATGCCATAGGGGTTAGCATTCGCAGCGTTGATGTCTGTGGAAGGATCGTTTAAGCTGCCCGAGGAGGCTGCCAAATCTTTGGGGTTGGTAATATTGCTGGCATTTAAACTAGCCGTAAGGTCATTATCGTTATTGGAACGAGTGGTGGGGGGCAGCTTCTTGTTGTAATGAAAACTTGGGGGTGGTGTAAGCGGGTCAACCACTGGGGTTTGATCCTTGGTTTTGTATTGATAATTTTCGGTAACGGTAATTGGGGCAGGTTTGGCAGGTGGTGTAGCGGCTTCTTTTTCCGCCTCAATGGCTTCTTTTGTTTTGGGAGTAAAAACCACTGGTTGGTTTTTGGCTGGCACATAAGTACCTGAGCCAATTTGTTGCCCTTTCAAGCCATTTGGGTTGCTATTAATAGTTGTATTTTCTGCGGGGGTAGCAGGTGTGGTGTTGGCAGGTGTGGTGTTTGTGGGTGTGGTGTTTGTGGGTTTTCTATAAATGGGCGGCGTAAGGGTATTCGGTTGATTGCTGCTATTGTTTATAACAACAGGCTGCTCGGGGCGGGGGGCTGGGTCGGTGGGCGTGTAGGGGGCGGATTGGGCTTGCTGGATCTCTGGGCATTTCATGTCCACTCCTTTTGGTAAAAAAGTGGTGGAGCAATTTGGTTTGGCAGTAACCACCCCTGTAATCAGTTGCGACTGACCCATCACGGTAGCGGAAGCTACCATCAACAGTGTGAAAATGACCAAACATT
Source organism: Chitinophagaceae bacterium (assembly GCA_027486835.1). GTDB lineage: Bacteria > Bacteroidota > Bacteroidia > Chitinophagales > Chitinophagaceae > Parasediminibacterium. Next base: position 6,267 of record JAIXOJ010000156.1, on the reverse strand, counting down.
GTTTCATATAATGCACTAGTAAAAAATAGAATCGCCTAAATCGTTTTTAATCCAGTTACAAAATTGCTTACCAAATCCATATCCTTCACTCCTTTGGATAATTCAAATTTACTGTTCACGTCCACTGCTATCAAATCTTTGGCTACCGATTGCTGGCTAAAGGCTTTTAGAGCAGGAATATCAGTGGGTTGAATACCGCCACTCAATATAAATGGTTTATTGATATTGAGGCCAAGTAGGGCATCCCAGTTGAATTTTTTTCCGGTGCCACCATAGCCAGCACCTTCTGTGTCAAACAAAAACATATCGGCTACATCGGCATACTCCCGAATTTTCCACAGAATATTATCGTCGTGCGACAGGCGAAAAGCCTTGATTACGGAGATGTAATCTGAGATTTTTTCGCAGGTTTTGGGGCTTTCATCCCCATGTAGTTGTACCAAATACAGCCCGCAATCATCTACCGTTTTGAGGATATCATCTAGCGAAGCATTTACAAAAACACCCACTTTGTTGATATTACCCTTTATCTTTTTGATGTTGATGGCTGGGGTAAACCGAAAAACATAGCGCGGACTTTTGGGATAAAAAATAAAGCCGCAAAACTCAACACCCATTGAATCTAGCTGCTTTACTTGTGCAATATCCGTCATGCCACACACTTTTATTCTCATACATTACCCTTTTTCAGGTTGCTCGCAAATTCGGCAAAAGCCAAAGTTGGATCCGATTGTTTCATAAAATGTTCACCAATTAAAAATCCTTTAAATCCTATTTTTCGTAAAAATAAGAGGGTATCCACACTTGAAATACCACTTTCAGCAATTGCTAACTTTTCTTTAGGTATCTCGTGAAATAAAGCTTCAGATGCTTCTAAGTCCACCACAAAGTTTTTAAGGTTCCTATTATTAACCCCCACCATATCCACTTCATCGCAAATATGGGCTAGCTCTTCGTGGTTATGGATTTCTAGCAAAACCTCCAGCCCCAGGTTTTTCGCTACTGAAGCTAACTTAACCACCTCCACCGGGGAGAGGCAAGCAGCAATCAACAAAACCACCGATGCGCCATGTGCCTTGGCTTCCAATAACTGGTATTCCTCTACCACAAAATCTTTTCGCAGCAGCGGCACTTGCACTGGGGTAGCATAAGCCAAATCGAGCAGACTACCTCCAAAGAAATGGCTATCTGTTAAAACTGAAATACCCGATGCGCCATATTGTGCATAAGCTGTTGTTACTTCTTGCACGGTGGTGTTATTGTTAATAACCCCTTTTGAAGGCGATTTTCTTTTGTATTCAGCAATAATCCCAGTTTTATCGGGCGATAAGAGGTTTTTTTTGAGCGACAAGCCGGGCATTTTGAATAATGGCATTTTTTCTAATGCACGAATGCTAACGATTGTTTTTGCCTCAGCTACTTCTTGTAGTTTATGGGCAATGATGGTATCTAGTATGGTCATGTGTAAATTAAAGGTGGTAGAGTAAAAGATAAAATCTACAATAGGTTGCAATAATGAAAAACAAGTTTGTACAACTTAATTTTTCCATTTAGGCAATACGCCAATCTTTGGTGATGCCACGAATGCTCGAATTGAGACTAAGAGTTCCAAATTTTATCAATTGTGATTATAGTCGCATTCGCTCCAATGGCACGAACAATTGTACGACTCTCCTTATTTATTTCCTTCTAGCGCATTTTACAAAATGTCAACTTACTTACATTTTGTGAAAAGCTCAAGCTTAAAAGTCAATTCCAAATTCATGAGCTGTACAGCAGAACACTACCTAGTTAGCTAGAAATGCTGCTTAACATAGTCCGTAGTTACTACAGTTGCAAACTCGCCATTTAAACTGGCCAAAGCGGTTTCATGGATTAATTCGGCTGAAAAATGTTGTCCATCTAATCCTGTCTTGTTGAAAGTAGCAGTTGCGTCGGCCACTAAATAGGTATCAAAACCAAAATTGCCTGCCATTCTGGTGGTTGTGGAAACACAATGGTCGGTTGTCAACCCCACGATTACCAGTTTGGTAATAAGCTCCTTGTCGAGACGCTCTTTTAAGTCAGTGCAAATGAATGCACTGTTTACCTGCTTTTTGATGATGGGTTCTCCTACAATGGGTTGTACGATATCCATGAATTGATTGCCCTCATTGGATTCGTGGAGGAGCGAAGTGGGTGTTGTAGAACAATGCTGGACGTGAAAAATGGGGAGTTGTTTTGCTCTCCAAAGCGCCAAAAGTTCTCCTGCATTCGCTTCTGCATCTAAATTATTTCTTTCTCCGCCCCAATATGCTACGTTGTTAAACCCTTTTTGCATATCGATTAAGATCAGGGCTGGTCTGTCAACAATTGAAAAACTCATTTTATTTCTTTTTAATTATTATGAATGAATGGTTAGTGAATGAGGTTTTGTCGTACATACTAAGTAGTATCTCAGCTTGGTCACGAATTTTTGCACCCACTTAAATGAATATTCCATGATCAATAAGTGAACCCGATGAAAAAGAGAAGTGGCAAAAACAAGCATGTTACGATTTAATATGGCAGTTCTAATTACTTCAGAACTCTTGATTTACAATTATTGAAGCCCAATTAATGTTTCTAAGCAGGCCAAAGCTGCACCCGATTCCAGACTTTTTACTGCTGCTTGATAGGCTGATTCATAACTGGAATACGCACCAGTACATTGCAAAGCCATAGCAGCATTGGCCAATACCACCGCATTTTGCGACCAAGAACCCCTACCCTCAATGATGTTTCTGAATATAGCGGCAGATGCAACTACTGAATCGCCTCCTTCAATATCATGGGGAGCTACCATCCTTTTTCCTAATTGAATGGGGGTTTGGATGCTTTCGCCTCTGTTGGTAATCACTTTGGTGTCACTTGTCAACGAAATTTCATCGTACCCATCTAGGCTGTGGATAATGGTAAACGATTGCCCTGTTTGCTGTAAAAGATAATTATAGATACGTGCCATTTCCAAATTATATACCCCTACCAATTGATATGCAGGTTTTGCAGGGTTGACCATTGGCCCGAGCATGTTGAAGAAAGTTCTTACGCCAAGGTTTTTTCTAATGGGGGCAACCAATTTTAGTGCAGGATGGAAAAGCGGTGCGTGGAGGAAGCAAATATTGGCTTCCTCCACTTCCTTTTTCAACAGCGTGCTGTCGTTTTTAAAACGATAACCCAATTGTTCCATTACATTGCTAGCACCACTGATGGACGTTGCGCCATAGTTGCCATGTTTGGCTACTTTTTGTCCAGCACCTGCCACTATAAAACAGCTAAGGGTGGAGATATTAAAAGAGTTTTTGCCATCCCCGCCGGTACCTACAATATCCAATACTGCGTGATCGCCCAAGTCAACTGGAACGCACAACTCAAGTAATGCATCTCGAAAGCCCTGCAATTCTTGGATGGTGATATTGCGCATCAAAAAAACAGTCATAAAGGCGGTGACCTCATGTTCGTTATATAACTGCTTGCCGATGCCCAACAGTGCTTCTTTGGCCTGTTGGTAGCTTAATGTTTTGTGTTCAAATAAAAATTGTAAAAGCTTTTTCATTATTTAAGATTAACGGGAGAATGCAAAATGGATGTGGCCGATGTATTTAATAGTTATCTAACCAATTGCGTACAATGGTTTCACCATCGGGGGTTAAAATGCTTTCAGGATGAAACTGCACCCCTCGCACATTGTAGGTCTTGTGTTCTAAGGCCATTATATGACCGAGTTCGTCTTGGGCAGTAATCGTTAATTCGTCTGGAAAATCTTCATGGCGAACCACCCAACTATGGTATCTACCCACCAACAAGGGGTTACCCAAACCTTTAAATAAAGCACGCTCCGTTTCGGGAGTTGTGGGGGGAATGACTTCAATAGGCGTTGCAATGCCGTGGTAAACTTTAGATAGATTGGTTAATTTACCACCAAAGCTTTGTCCTATGGCTTGATGCCCCAAGCAAACACCCAAAATAGCTTTTGAAGGTGCATATTGATGTATTAAAGGCAATAGCAATCCTGCTTCTTCTGGTATTCCGGGCCCAGGCGAAAGAATAATTTTATGGTATTTAGCTACATCTTCTAGCGCTATTTCATCGTTGCGAAAAACAACGACTTTCTGATGGGTGATTTTTTCTACCAGATGTACTAGATTATAGGTAAAGGAATCATAATTGTCGAATACGAGTAATTCCAACCCATCGTAGCCTCCTTTTACAGTAGAAGGCGAATGAGTGCTAGGTGTGGGATTGGTGGGTATTGTCATGCGAAAAAGAATAAAAAGTGTAAGTAAATAGAAAATAGGTGAAATAGGTAGTTATGAAATGCTGTCAGCAAGTGCTATGGCATTTTTCAATGCATTTAGTTTGTTGTTTACTTCTTGCAACTCGCTTTCTGGATTACTAGCAGCAACTACACCAGCACCAGCTTGGTAAAACAGGGTGTTGTTTTTGCACAAAAAAGTTCGAATCATAATGGCATGGTTGCAACTACCATTGAAGCCCATAAAACCAATACCACCACCGTAATAACCGCGATTGGTGCTTTCTAATTGGTCAATCAAGTGCATCGCTTTTATTTTGGGTGCACCACTTAATGTACCCGCGGGGAAAGTTTTGGCTAGTAATAAAAAAGGATTGCTCTTGGGGCGAACAGTAGCAGTTACTTCACTCACTAGGTGAATAACATGGCTGTAATAATGTACTTGGCGAAAACTTTTCACACGCACATCGGTACAAATACGGCTCAAATCGTTTCTTGCAAGATCCACCAGCATTACGTGTTCTGCATTTTCTTTTGCATCTGCCAATAACCTTTCGGCTGCATCGGCATCTACTTGATCATTACCTGTTCGTTTGAAAGTGCCCGCAATGGGGTGAACCGTGGCTTGACCATTTTGAATAAGCAACTGACTTTCTGGGGAAGAACCCATCAATTTATAATCACCATAATCAAAGAAGAATAAGTAAGGTGAAGGGTTAATGTTGCGTAAGGCACGATAGACATTAAACTCGTCGCCAGTAAAGGTTTGTTCAAATCTTCTGCTGAGTACTATTTGAAACACATCGCCTCTAAGGCAACTTTGTATTCCCTTTTTCACCATTTCTATATAAGCCTCGGGCGTACAGTTGGAGGTTTCAGCCCCAGTTGCAGCAAAAGGATAGACAGGAAGGTTTTTACCCTTAATAAGGCTTTCCACTAACTCCACCTCACTGGTTAAGTTGGATAAATGGTTTTCGCAGAGATATAATTCGTCTTTAAAATGGTTAATCGCTATCACGTATTGATACAAACGATAGCGCATCAATGGGATTTTATTGGGCTGTTCAGTACTTGGAAGGTGATCAGTTATGGTTACCGAGTCGAAAAATTGCACGGCATCATAGCTAGTATAGCCATACAACCCTTGTGCGTGTTTGGTAGCTTTTGATAAAGTGGCATCTTCCATTGTTGGTTCAGTCACTTCAAAACGGTTCATAAAGTTCCAGATTTGTTCTGGTACTTCTTGTGCTTTGGTAATTGGCCATTGTTCTGGTGACTGCCCAGGTAATTTGCACTCTAGGCTTGCGGTATTAGTGATTTCAATACCTGCAATGGCATGGATACCGATGAAGCTATAACTGTTTTCGGCCACATGGTGGTCGGTACTCTCTAATAATATGGTATCCCTAAAACGGTCTCTTAAGCGTAGGTATATGCCCACAGGGGTATATACATCTGCTAACATTTTCTTTACCGTGGTACTAATGGTGATTTTCTTCATTTCTTTCCTATCAAGTGGTTGCTATAAGCGATGGGTAATGGGTTACATGAGGTAAAAAAAAAGCCCCGACTGATTCGGGGCTTTTTCTAAAAAAATATTTTTTAAAAACAGTGTATTGGCATAGCCATTACAAGCCCCAGTTAAGGTTTGTATGCCACCACCAAATACTATTTATACTATTTACTTTCATTGGTTGCAAATATGGGCTTCACAATTAGTACTACCAAATTTTGAGGGATTTTTTTTGAGGGAGGGAGGAACACCGGTTTCATTCCTTCACCATTTGGCGAAGCCAATGTTATCTATTGAGTTGAGTGCATAGTGGGAAATAATACTGGAACTATTCAATCTTTTAACCCCAAACTTAGCACAAGTTCAGAACTCCTGACCTTTCGCAGTTTAGGAAGCGGTAGTTTTAAAGATTAATTTCAAATCAGTACCAGGGAATATGGTTTCTGTTTTTGTGAGAAGTTCTGCAAGCTGTTCTGCAACG
>JAIXOJ010000107.1 GCA_027486835.1 Chitinophagaceae bacterium | reverse complement strand
TGCTCTCCAGCAGAGCCTGTTCCCGTTTTGCTTGATAAGACAAAGATTAAAGGGCAGGTGCAAAAAATGAACAGATAGGAAAAAATAAACAGCATCAAAAATGTCCACTTGGATCAACCGTCTAAAAAACAGCATCATTTTTGTCCATTACTCCGACTTTTAAAACAATTGTGTTTTGAGCAAAAGCAGAGCAGGTTTACCAAAACCTTTATATTCGCTAGGTGAGGAAACAAATAAATAATGGGCTTGATTTTGTTGTTGATAAATTGACAAACTCGATAGAGAATGTTAATTCGGGAGACAGTTTCCCTACAGAAGTTTCTCTTTTGACCAAAGTTGAGTTGAAAAAAATTACACAAACAAACGGTTGGCGATTTAATTGGGCAAAGGAAATAAAAGTTCCAGAACGGGATATATTTAAACTAACAATTGTGAATAATCCAAACATAATACAGGGAGTGGTGAGTTTGGAAGTTAAACCTGACCATGTGTTTATTCATTTAATTGAAAGTGCTCCATTTAATATAGGCAAGAATAAAACGTATTACGGAGTACCGGGTAATTTGGTAGCTTTTGCATGTAAACTTTCATTTCAAAGAGGAGGCGAAGGTTATGTTTCTTTTATTTCAAAAACACAGCTAATAGAACATTATGTAACAAGTTTAGGAGCCTTTCAGTTTGGTGGTCAATTATTGGTAATTAATACAGAAGCTGCATTAAAATTGATTAATAAATATTTTTAAAAAGAAAGATTATGGGATTTATAAAAGAACCACTTGATGTTGACTTTGTAGTTGATTCAAGACCATTGACTAAACAGGAAGAATTGGCGATTAGTGAGTTTATAAAGGCAGACAAAGAAAAAAGAGCTCTATTGAAAAAAAAACATCTTGGTAATATCAAGGCTACAATTAAGACAACAGTAAAAGAACCCGTTTAACTAGCGTAAGAGATAGGTATTGGAAATCAAGCAGAGAACCATTTGGAGTTTGGATGCAGGTTTTAGGGGTTAAAATGTGAAAACAGGTTGTCACTTTTTGAAATTCTCCCGAATTCAATAGTTTATTTGGCGTCACATAACTGTTTGTGCCATTGTACCGAATGCGACTAAATAAGTATTTGGCAGTATTGGGGTTAGTCTTAGTCACCATTCGTGCATTTGTGGCAACATCCAAGATTGGCATATTTCCAAAATGGAATTCTTTTGGTGTAATCATTCCTCAACAAATTCCAAGGGGAATGGAACTCAATACCTTTTATTAGGTAAAGAAATAACAACAGCAAGTAAAAAAGCACCCCTTTGACGTTTTTTTATTTTATTGCAAGTCCATACAATAATCCCTAAAAAAATAACTAGATGGCAATAGAAAAAGAAGATGCACAAAAAAAACGCTTTGACGATGAAGTATCGGAAGCAAAAGCAAAGGCAGATTATTATGAGCAGGTAATGACAGCACTCAACACCGAGCCTCGTTATCAAGAGTTTTTTCGTAATTATCCTGAAGAGGAAGTGGCCGTTTTCAAAAAAGACTATGCCCAAAAAAGAGTAAGATGGCACTTTAACAAAAGCGACAGTCTTGCCCTTAAAGCTAAATTCAGCAATAGGTTTAGGGAATATTGCCAAAATGCTTTCGAGCAGATTCAAGCACGTAAACTATTCAATATTATGTCTCTTTGGATGAGCAAACAGCTAGACGTTACAGGCACAGAAGTTAGTTACGATTGGTATGCTTGGACAAGAAATGTGTTCAATTGCCCACACGTAAGCCCCATCACAAAAGAGGAAGTGGATGTGTTCTTGCTTTTTTTAGCAGAGGCAGATGACAATTATTCCATAAGGTCCTCCTTTTTTCCCGTTGAACTGCTTTATTTTTTAGAGGATGAGGATAAAAAAGGCAGTCAACGTTGGGATAAAGATGAATACGACTGCGATTACCATTACAATGCTTGGTTTAGATTTTATGACCAACATTATTACGCCCACCATTTCAAAGACCTTCCTGGTACTCGCATCAACCTTGAATTTAAATATTTAAGGCATTATAACAAAGTGATGGATTCAAAAAAAACCACTGTAGGTACTCAACCTTCACCGAATATGGTTTTTTATCATAAAGAAAAAGAAACCCTTTTCAATCAATTTGAAAACATCGATTTCAAGCACTTTTATTGGGCAAAGAAAAAAGTAGATGAGGAATTCGATTTTGCGTCCTCAATTAACATCGATGTTATTCATTTGACCGAAGAAAACATCATTATCCCAATAGAACACCATGACGACTGGCGGGAGGGAGTGAAAATTGCCTGTGAAAAATACCATCGGTCAATGGTTAAAAGGATCATTTGGGATGTGTATGATGAATACCTTGATAAAATGGCTACCAAAGATAATTTTGAAGATTGGGGGATGAAACCTTCGGATTACAGCGAAACCGACAGAGCCGATAGAATAGAAAGAATAATAAAAGGTAGAGCATTCATGGGCGAACCGGCGAACCTTGATTTTCTTAAACAATAATCATCAGAAATAGTAGTATCAAATGGAACAAAACCCTTTAAACAAATACATGGGTGAGGCAGAAAAAGCCGAGAAAAAAGCATTACTCTACCAACAGTTTTATGATGAACTCCGCAACGACCCTCGGATTATAGCACACTATAAAGATGCTGACCCAGTTACTGTTGACGAAGTGCTACAAGAACATGCTAGAGAAAAGGTCTATTTACTAGAAAATGGTCCTCAGTTTGTCGAATCTTGTGAACAAAAGGATTTAAAGTATTCCGAAATAGCCATGGCCTGTTTAAAAGAAATTCAGCAAAAGAAATTGTTCAACCTGCAATGTCAATGGCGGGCAGAACTAGTAACTGATCCACGAATTGAATCCACCGAAGATTTTGAGGACATGGGGGAAGACATACTCAATTGCAAACTGATTTCCCCCATTGAGCGCGATGAAATTGATTTGTACTACCAATACATGCAAAGCGACGATTACACCTATGTGCCTACTTATATTCCCACCAAAATGTGGCAGTTTTATGAGGGGATGAAATTGTCTGAAACCAATCCAGACAACTTGCTTTCGATGCTTTATTTCTATCCCCCTTGGTATCGGTACCATGATACTTATGCCACGGCTTCCAACTTTATGTTATTGCCCGACATTAGGGGCGAAAAAGAGCAATACTATATCGATCTTGCCATTGCACATCAGCAAGAAAATGCCAAAGAAGACACCAACACAACACAAGAAACGACTGCTACTTCCGCAAATAATAGTCAAGATTCAATTAGTCCAGAACAGGATGAACACCCCGAAGAAGAAGACGAGGAATACGAATACGACGATGAGGAAGAAGAAGATGAGGAGGAGTACGACGAAGAGGATGATGATGAAGCGGATACCGTTGAAGCATTATTTGAATCCATTGACCCCAATATGGTTTATGAGCGACTATTTCCTAACAAATTAAGTGTGCTGAATTTAACCCTGTTGTCGCAATTTGTTTCCCAATGTGAAGATATCGACGTACAACTCGAATATAAAAAGGCAGGCGGAGAGAAACGATGGAATGATACTAAATTGTATAAAGAAGCCTACGACATCACCAGTAAATTATCAGAAATTGGAGAAGTTCTGCCTGTACAGCCGCACCGTAACTGGATTGAAGCACTCAAGAATACGTTCTACAATTATGAATTTCAAAAAATGAAAGACAATATTAATCCTATTTATGAGCAGTACCTTTTCTATCAAAACAACGGTATCAGCTTTGCACCACCTCAAGAAAAAGAAAGTACATCTTCTGAAAAACCTTTGATTCTTCTAGGTCGTAAGCTAGCTGGCGAACCAGAAGATTTTGATTTTTAAATTTATATCGCCATATTGCCCCGATTAATCCAATGCTGATGCCTTCACCAACCTTTCTGGTTGCAAGATTCGGCATTGGATTTTTTGCTTTGTTTCTAAAACTAAAATAATGACCAAAACCCCACTCAACCACCACCATTCAAACGCAAAAAAATGTTGGTTACTCTTTCTTGCTGTCTGCTGCTCCTGCACCGTTCTTCTTGCCCAAAAACCCGACAAAGTCCTCTGGTTTGATAAGCCCGCTCGGTTTTTCAATGAAAGCATATTGCTTGGTAATGGCACACAAGGGGCAACTGTATTTGGAGGAATTGCCAACGAAAAAATTCACCTAAACGATGCCACCCTTTGGTCTGGTGAGCCTGTAAATGATTCGATATATGCTGATTATTACAAAAACCTGCCAGCAGTAAGAGAGGCATTGGACAATGAAAACTATCGTGCGGCAGACTCATTGGCTAAAAAATTACAAGGACGTTACAGCCAAGCATACATGGCTTTAGGTACCCTGTACTTAAACCTACACCACGACACCACAGCAACCGATTATTATCGCGACCTCAATTTGGATAGTGCCATTTCCACAGTGCATTACACGGTGAATGGGGTACAATACCAAAGAGAATATTGGGTGTCCAATCCAGACAAAGTCATCATCATCAAGCTAAAAGCCAGCAAAAAAGGAGCGTTAAACTTCGATTTGGGTTTCAAAAGTGTGATGCGTTATGGGTTTGACAAACACAACAACGGCATTAAAGCTGTAGGTTATGCACCTTATCAGCAAGACGCGTCCGTAGGGGGCATTCCAAGAGGTATATTCTTCGACCCCAACAGGGGGATTCATTTTGGGTCAAATATTGCCGTTAATTCCACTGATGGAAAACAAACGGTTGATGATTCTACCATACAAATTAAAGATGCCACCGAAGCCATTATATATGTATCCATTGCCACCAGTTTCAATGGTTTTGACAAAGACCCAGTGAAGCAAGGCAAGCCCTACAAGCCTATTGCCGAAAGCATCTTGCAAAAGGCAATGGCCAAAAACTACACAGCCATTAAGAAAGCGCATATTGCCGATTATAGAAAATTCTTTACAAGAGTAGAGTTGAATTTAGGATGGAACAATACACCCAAACCACAACCTACCGACGCTCGGTTGCAGATGTACGCCACTGGCACAGAAGACAAAGCCTTGGAAGCATTGTATTTCAATTTTGGTCGCTACCTCCTCATCAGCAGTTCTCGCACCCCAAGCATACCCGCCAACCTGCAAGGCATTTGGAGTTATTATGTTCGCCCACCATGGCAGTGCAACTATACCACCAACATCAATGCACAAGAAAACTATTGGCCTTCCGAAACAACTAACCTCTCCGAACTGCACCTTTCATTACTAGGTCAGATAGAAAATATCTCCAAAACAGGCGCATCCAATGCCCGCAATTTCTATAATTGTGGAGGCTGGAACTGTGGCCACAATTCAGATGTATGGGCAATGAGCAACCCTGTGGGCGACCGAAAAGGAAGAACCAATTGGTCTAATTTCACCATGGGCGGGGCATGGTTAAGTACCCACATTTGGGAGCATTTCTCCTTTTCGCAAGACTCCGACTACCTCAGAAAAAAAGGGTATCCCATCATGAAAGGCGCGGCAAAATTTTGCCTAGACTTCCTAGTAAAAGATAAAAAAGGCAACCTCGTTACCTCCCCTTCCACCTCTCCCGAGAATAGATTTATTTCCGATGATGGTTTCAATGGTGCCGTGTTGTACGGGGGCACTTCCGATTTGGCCATCATAAGAGAATGTTTCATCAAAACCATTAAAGCAGCTAAAGCCATAGGGGTAGATGCCCGTTTTGCAGATTCATTAAGCGATGCGCTCAACCACCTCCATCCTTATCAAATAGGCAAACTAGGCAACCTGCAAGAGTGGTACCATGATTGGAAAGACCCCGAGCCCAAGCACCGCCACCAGTCACATTTAATCGGTTTATACCCAGGCGACCACATCACAGTAGATAAAACACCCGAATTAGCCAATGCCTGCATGAAAACATTAGAAATTAAAGGCGATGAAACCACCGGTTGGAGCAAAGGCTGGCGTATAAACCTATGGGCAAGGTTAAAAGACGGCGAACATGCCTACATCATGTATCGGCAGCTATTGCACTACATACCCCCAATTGGCGATACCATCATATACAATGGAGCAGGCGGCACCTACCCCAATCTTTTAGACGGACATCCACCCTTCCAGATAGACGGCAACTTTGGCGGTACGGCAGCAGTAGCAGAGATGCTCCTACAATCCACAGAAGAAAGCATAGAATTACTACCCGCACTCCCCAAAGCATGGCCCACAGGCACCGTAAAAGGACTAAAAGCAAGAGGCGGTTTCACCGTAAATATGGAATGGAAAGATGGTAAAGTGGCTAGTTATGAGCTATTATCAAAAACCCCACGGAATGTATTGGTAATAACTAATGGTAGTAAAAAGATGGTGTTAAGTAAAAAAGGGTAGCTAAATTATTGTCTGAACCACTGATTAAGTTGATTCATTTGATTAGTACGATTAAGCAATCATGTAAATCATTTAATCAAATGAATCAGTAATCATTGGTTCAGACACCCTCCCCACCAACCCCTAAAACACCCACCCTCCCAAACACCCCTTCAGGGGACGGGGGCAAATCCTCCATCCACCCTAACCCATCCACCCTCCCGAAACACCCCTTTAGGGGACGGGGGCAAATCCACTCCCGCCTTCCCCAAATCCACTCCCGCCTTCCCCAAATCCACTCCCGCCTTCCCCAAATCCACTCCCGCCTTCCCCAAATCCACTCCCGCCTTCTCC
>JAIXOJ010000119.1 GCA_027486835.1 Chitinophagaceae bacterium | reverse complement strand
AGTAGGGAGAGATGAAAAAAATTATATTTTCGAAAAGGAAGTAATTTTAATGAGCATGAGGATATGTAAATTCCATCTTAATTGGTTTACAAAGAATCCAATTATTATTAATGATTTCTTTCAAGAATTTACACCTTGGATAATTAGTATTAGATTAATCTAAATCCCCTATTTTCGTATTTACGAAGTATAACATAACGGTAAATACACTTGCGTCTATTTGTAAAACCCCCTTGATTTTCAAGGGCTTACGAAAAATAGCGAAAGTTTAGAAATCTTTAGGTATCTCGTTTATTTACGAGTTGGGCGTAATTTTTAACCAGACAACACGATAGTAAATATTATGGACAAACACGTTGATTACATTGAAGTAAAATGGAAAAACTTCAAAGGTTATAAAGACACAGGTTGGATAAAGATTAAACCTATTACAATAATTTTAGGCTCTAATAATTCGGGGAAAACTAATTTCCTTGCTCCTTTTCTTTTAATGAATCAAACCATCAATTCTAGGGATAGGTTTTCACCGTTGATTCTAAAAGGTGATATTTATGACGGAGGTAACTTCCAAGAAATTGTAAAAGATTATGATACCGAAAACAAAATATTTTTCGGATATAGGTATCATATTCATGAAACTGATGAGAAACTTGAGGAAGTTGGTTCTTATCCGCCAGGAGCCTTTGAGGTAACTTTTAAAGTCGACCATAAAGAAGGTGATATAAAACTTAAACAGAAGACTCTTTATGATATTTATAAGCGAAAGTTTCTTAGTTTAACATTGAATCCGTCAGGTAGTTATAAATATACTGGAATTGGAAGCGATTCATTTAATGCTTTAGAAAAGGAATCAATCACAAAAAGTGAACCTATTAATTTTCTTTTTTCACCGAATACAGTCTTATCTGAATTAGAGACGAATTCAGATGATGAAAAAACAGAAAAGGTAAAACGAAAGGTTTCAAGGTTTACAAAAGGATTTTCGCAATTTCTGTCCGCTGTTTCTTATAACAATTCTAGAGTCAGGCAATATCTCGGAGACCTAAGTTTCATTGGGCCAATTAGGGAAAATCCGCACAGAATATATGAAATCACTAATGAAACTTATAATACTGTTGGAGCTAAAGGCGAGAATCTTCCCAACTTAATTAAAAAGATAGGAGAAAACAATGATGAATTAAATGATTGGATAAAAAAATTTGGTTTTGGGGATAAATTGGAGTTAAGACATCACTATAGTAATACTTATTCGATGAGGTTTACTAAAGATGATAGTCACTATTATACAAGTATCGCAAATGCAGGATTCGGAGCGTCTCAAGTTCTTCCATTGATTGTTCAGGCATTGGTTTCCCCACCAAGGAGCATCACAATTGCAGAACAGCCAGAAATACATTTAAATCCTAGTATCCAATGCGTTTTAGCTGACCTCTTTATTTCAATGGCAAAAAAGAAACAAACTATTATCGTTGAAACACATAGTGAACATTTGTTATTAAGGTTAAGAAGACTGATTGCGGAGGATAAAATAAGTTCGCATGACGTTGCAATATATTTTGTAGAGAAGGAAAATAATGAATCTAAGATACGAGAAATCAAACTTCAGGAAAATGGACATATTAATCCAATAGATTGGCCAAAAGACTTTATGGGTGAAACATTGAAAGAATCAATCGCCTTGGCGTCACAACAAGCAAAAAGGAGAAAAAAATGATTGATTTAGTTGTTGACACTTGCACTTTGGTACATGCAAACTCGGACACGGATTACCAAGAAAGTTCAATAGAACTCATTGATAAACTTATATCAAATACTACACTTATAATTGTTGATGAAGGATTTGATTTAAACGAAACGGATAACAGGAGTTATATTGGACTTGAATATATAAAACATCTTACGCCAGGTATGCTAGGTTACAGTTTATTGCAGCATATCGCCGTTCATGGTAGATTCAAATTCGTTTCTAATAGCGTACCGAATGCTACTAAAAATCGTATTGAACAATTAATCAGAAACAAGAAGGACAGAATGTTTTTAAGAATTTCACTTAATTCAGAAGAGAAAAAATTGATTTCACACGATTATACAGATTATCAAAAAAATAAGCGTAAAACAATTAGGCGAGAAATGAATATTGATATTTTAGATGCCTCCGAAATAATTGCAGACCTATAAAACTACTCCGCTGGGCGACATGTTCCCCCCTTGCTGGTGCGAGCGTGCCGCTCGTACCATTCGCTTAGGTCTTCGCTCGGTTGGGCGTAGTTTTCAAACTACATCCAACCGTTTGCCAACCTCCTGTTTACCGTGTACTCCATTCTTTTAGCAATCTGTTTTAGAAAGTTGGAATTTCAAGCATATTGTAAATCATTTAAGGATTAGAGGCTATAATGCAGTAAACTTCAAATACGGCCATAAAATACTTGACATGCGTTCACCAGGGGAAATTTTAAATTATGAAGACTAATGAAATCAAAAAGGAGCAATCAGTTCTAGTAGAATTACGGACAATAAGGGATAAGATTAGCAACGGATTGAAAGGAAGATCTGAACAAATTGTTGAGCATCTAAAGAAGAAAAAAACACTTCTTACCCGCTGGACATAGTTTCCTAACTACGTCCAACCGTTTCCCTATTGAACAACTTCTTAGAAAAAAGTCGCTTTCTAAATACTAGGTGGACAATTCCCCTCTTGAGGGGTGGCGGAACGCCGAGGTGGTAATTTCGCATAGGTTATTTAAGTAAGAAACAAAAGCCACCTTTTTTAATACTCCCAACAGGCAATATGTTTTAATCAGATTCATTGGATTTCCTAAACCTTTGATCAACCAACAAAACCCAAGATTAGCAACGCTATTAAGCAAATACAACTAGTGAGTAAAGAATGATGATGTTTTAATTTAGAGTTGAAAAGATTTTTAAGGTCGATTGAAAATTGGTGGTCACCGTTCTTTCTTTAGCGACTTCGCTTTCATTAAATGATTGTTTGTAGATTTGAACAAAAAAAAAGGTATGCATACCAACATTTATCAAATAGAAATAAAAAAAGAATACGCAGCAGCCATAATTGAAGATCTAAAGCTGATGGATGCTATCGAAATTTTGGAATCTCCAATACCAAAATGGCAACAAGAAGAATCCTTAAAAAGGTTGGCAGCATACAACAGACACCCATCAAAAGGGATAGAAGAGGATGCATTTTTTAAAGAAATAGAAGAACAAGATGAAAACATTTAACATCATATTCCTAATTGATGCATTAAATGACATGAAAGAAGCAAAAAATTGGTAAATTAAACAACAAAACGGACTAGGAAAAAGGTTAGTTGCTGACATAAGTTTAAGTGTAGCGGATTTAAAACGAAATCCCATTCATAGGATCTGTTAAGTACGATGAAATTAGAACAATTTCATGTTCTCGATTTCCTTATGCAATACATTATTTTATTGATGAGCCAAATGAGAAAGTTGTGATTATTTCCATTTTTCACTTGCACAGAAAACCATTTTGGTTTTAAAAGTTACAAGGTCTGCTGTGCGTAATTTTCTAGTGCAAATCTTCTAAACAGATAACTATGATTGCATTTTTCCTAATCCTAAGGGCAAAAAAATGTTATGCACTCTTAAAAACAAGTAAATCAAGTCTAAAGGTGAGGTCCGAAATAACTAGATTAGTGGAAAAAAGTATTGTCGGCTAATAGGAGTAAAGACAAAATCCAATTTTTATTTCATCAAATCAGCCAACGACTTCATTTCCACTTTATTGCTAAAAATATCAGTGGTTTTTGCTGATGTAATGGTAATGCGTTTGCGTTCATTGGGCAAAACGTCGAAGTAATTATCGCTAAAATGCACCGTCGGGTTGGTAGGCATCGATAGCTGCACATATTTCGCATACACATTGCTCGTTACATAAAAACTAGTGGCAGTAATTGGTTGAATCTGCAAATACGGCTGTGACAATTTGAGTTGTTTAGGCTTGCAAAAATTAAACACTTGGCTCGCCAATATTTTTTTATCACTGGTAAATTCTGCCTTTGCATACAATCCATTTGTTTCGGTTCGTTTACGCATCCAATTGCCCAAATCAATGATGGTATTGGTTTGTTTAGTAGCGGTAAGTTTCAATTGAATCCGATCAATTTCTTTTCCTGAAAAATCATGCAGTGTAAACAGCAAAGTACCCGGGTAGCTCGTTAATAAATCATTGGTAATGTTCAGCGTCCAGTTTTTAGCGTCGGATGAATCGATGGTAATAATTAAGTCGGCATAAGCATCTTTCACGGCATACATGGCACCCTTCCAATTGTTAGCGTAATCTACAGTAGCCCAACTCGCCACAGGCCAACAGTCGTTCAATTGCCAATAAAGTGTGCCCATATTGGTAGGCATTTTGCTTCTGTGGATATGTATAGAGGTACTCAATGCATAATGTTGCACACATTGAGTTGCATAAATATAATCGATGAAATTATTGGGCTTAGGTAAATATTGCTTTATGTACGATTGTAGCAATGGAAACCCTTTGGGATGTTTTTGGTGATTACGCATTGCTTCAGAAGCCGTGTCCATGTCTTCCGGAAGTGCTACCTGTTGCAATGTGGATAGTTGCGGCATTGACTGCATGCCATATTCACTGATAAAACGCCCCGTTTTCTCGTGAAATATTTCTGCCTCTCTCTCATAACCCCACATACCCCAATAGTGTTGATCGCCGTGGGTAACGCTTTCTGGCCTTGTCCATCCAAATAGGGGAGAGGAAGGATGGTAAGGGCGGCTTTTGTCGTATTGTGCTATGGTGGTTGGGATTGTTTCTAGAAATAGTTTCTTGTAAGCAGCAGTAATTCTAGCTTCATCAGCAGGTGACTCCGCAAATTTTTGTTTCCAGCCCCAGTTGTTCCAGCCTTCATCAACCTCATTGTTGCCGCACCAAATAGCCAAACTCGGATGATTCCGCAATCTGGTCACATTATCCGCCAATTCAGCAGACACATTTTTCAAAAAAGCCTCATCATCAGGATACATTGCACATGCAAACATGCAATCCTGCCAAATAAGTATGCCTGCGGAATCGCAGAGGTTATACAGTAAATCGCTTTCGTAAATACCCCCACCCCAAACGCGCAGCATATTCATGTTGGTTTGTATAGCATTGTTTACTTGTTGTTGATACACTACTGGTTTAATGCTGGGTAAAAAGGCATCGCAAGGAATAAAATCAGCACCTTTCATATAAACAGCCTCCCCATTAAGCTTAAAATAAAAACTCTGCCCCACTTCATCCTTTTCTTGGACCAATTCAATCGTACGCAAACCCAATTTTTTCTCCAGTACACACGAATCTTCCACAATGCCATTGGCATTGGCGATTGATGATACAGTGGCATATAAATACGGTTTACCCAATTGGTACGTCCACCATTTTTGGGGATTATTAATCGTAAACGGAATGGATACCACATTACTACCTTTTTGTAGTGCAAAAGTCATTCTGCTAGCAAAGGAGGGCTTAGTACTAGTTTTTTCTTGCAACCCAATAGTTACGTTCATGCTGTCATTTGCTTCAATTTGATAATGGGCTTTTACGGTTGCTTGCTTATTGTTTAAGGTCAAAATTTCAAAATGAACATCGTTTACCTGAAAGTCATTCCACGTTTGGAGCAATACATTTTTCCAGATACCACAGGTGGTAAACTTTGGCCCCCAATCCCATCCAAAACTGTACTGCGCTTTTCGTACATACATTCTTGGATAATCAATAGTTGGCCAGGTAAAAGGTGCGTCTTTACTCGCCAATGTTTTCACTCGGTTGTGAGCTGAATGAAAATAGATATACAGTTTGTTTTTTGCTTGCAGCCAAGGTTTTACGTCCATTTTCCATGTTCTAAACATGTTATCGGCTTCCACCAATTTATGTCCGTTTAAATAAACATCAGCGTAAGTATCCAAACCTTCAAATACGAGTTCAATATGATGCTTTTTCAATGTGGCACCATCTGCCTCAAAAGTGGTTTGGTATTCCCAGTCTGTTGCGTCTATCCAGTCAAGCTTATGTTCATTATCCCTATAAAATGGATCGGTAATTTTTTTCTGATCTAGCAAATCAGTATGAATAGTACCTGGAACGGTAGCGTCGAGCCATTGAGCTGTGTCGCCTACTTTTCTAAATTGCCAATGGTTGTTTAACAACAAAGATTGACCCCAAGCCCATGAACCCAATAGAAGAAAAAGCAGCAGTGTAGAAATTCTTACCATAAATAAGTTAAGGGGGTTGTAGGTTAACAAGTATCAAAGTGGTAAATATAATGAACCAGATGCACGCATTTTAGATGGAGTGCATTCTCATTGCTTTTGTGTTAGAAAATATCAGGTAAACTTATTGAACACAGTTGATATGGTATTCTATCTTGGACTTTCAATTGTGATTGTTCCTAATCATTATAAACTAGCTTCTCCCGCTGCTTTAAAAGTTTGTTGAAAAAAATAATGGTCGATGAGAGCAGCAATCCCCCAACCAAGAAGCGAACCAATGGCATAGCATACTAAATCGCTCCAAAGAAAACCAACCCCAAACATTAATCGACCAAAATAAGTGGATCGAATGGCCACCATCAAGCTACTATTGTTCAGTTGTGAACATTCATCCAATACACCCAATATATAATTAAACAAGGTTAGTTTCCAAAGTGGTGTTTTGAGTAATAGCATCCTTAAAAAAAACACAAACATCCCCGACCAAATAATATCACCACCATACACCACCACCAAATGCGGAAACCAACTTCTATGGCTCCTAGTCGCCAAAGCAAGCCAAGTACAGAAAATAAACAAGGCCAAATAAATCAATCGAGCTTTCATAAAAATGTTGTTACAGTGAGTGATAAATGCTTCGTCAAAATAAAAAAGCCACTAAATAATGTAGTGGCTTTTTTATTTTATAGTTATATCGAAATAAGAGCTTTCATTTATAATTCTGATGCCGTTTTTAGATACCAATCTTTAATTTAAAGTAGGTACAATTTCATGCAAATAAGTCTTCTCTTCCTTAAATGCTTTTCTTGGACTTAATCCAAGTAATTGAAACATGGCATTGTCTTCATCAAAACTTGGATTGGGTGTGGTTAACAACTTATCGCCAGCAAAAATGGAATTGGCACCTGCTAAAAAGCAAAGTGCTTGCTCCGATATACTCATATCAGTACGTCCAGCACTCAATCTGACCATTGTTTTGGGCATTAGCACTCTAGCGGTGGCTATCATTCGTATCATATCCCAAACATCTACTTTTTCGTTTGCAGCTAACGGCGTTCCTTTAATCGGCACTAACGCATTAATAGGTACACTTTCTGGATGAGTAGGCATTGTAGCAAGTGTAAAAAGCATTTTGATGCGGTCATCATGTGTCTCGCCCAATCCAATAATGCCCCCACAACAAACTGAAACGCCCGCTTTACGTACATTTTCAAGTGTTTCTATACGGTCTTCATAAGTACGAGTGGTAATAATTTCGCTGTAATGTTCTTTGCTCGTGTCCAAGTTGTGATTGTAAGCATATAAGCCTGCATCAGCCAGTTTTTGTGCTTGATATTCCGTCAACATGCCCAATGTGCAGCATACTTCCATCCCCATTTCATTCACGCCTTTCACCATGTCAAGTACGCGGTCAAAATCTCGGTTATCACGAACTTCCCTCCAAGCAGCCCCCATGCAAAATCGGGTACTACCCGCATCTTTTGCTTTTTGTGCATAGCTCAACACGTCGTCTTTTTTCATCAAAGCCTGTACATCCACACCAGTAGAATAACGAGCCGCTTGTGGACAATAAGCGCAATCCTCACTACATCCTCCAGTTTTAATACTCAAAAGTGTACATACTTGCACCTCAGCGGTGTCGTTATATACTCTGTGTAAACTTGCAGCTTTAAATACCAACTCAAGGAGAGGGCTATTGTATATTTCTTTTATTTCTTCAAGGCGCCAATCGTTTCTAACGTCGTTATCAATCATTCTAATTTCATTTAAAGTCAAACAAATATAGGCGTATGGTCTTTTGAAGTACAGGGATAAAACGTTTTTCCCAATTTCATGGTTAATCAAATGGATACAGAAATTAAGCATGAAATTGCAAGTCAAATAAACCTGTCTAACGCAAAATAATTGGGGCATAAATACAAACAAACTGAGGCTGCATTACTGAACAAGTAACGAAAACTATGCGTTGTTTAAATTCGATCGCTTTGTCGATGCCTATCTTCGTCACCTTTTTAATTAGCACAGATGAAACAATTTAGCATACCCAACACCTATCGTAGTCCCTTTATTACTGCTTTAAAGGCAAAACGAAAAGAGCAAGACAAGCTAAAAAAAGATGATAGTCCTACTCGTTTACCATTGGGTGATTTAGAAATATACCTGGCTAGGCATTTTGGTTTTTGTTACGGAGTAGAAAATGCCATTGAAATTGCATTTAGAACCATTGATGCCAATCCCGACAAAAGAATTTTTTTGCTTAGTGAAATGATTCACAATCCACAAG
Source organism: Chitinophagaceae bacterium (assembly GCA_027486835.1). Lineage (GTDB taxonomy): Bacteria > Bacteroidota > Bacteroidia > Chitinophagales > Chitinophagaceae > Parasediminibacterium. Next base: position 37,689 of record JAIXOJ010000119.1, on the reverse strand, counting down.
TAAATGCCGATTTAATAGCTCGTGGCGTCCGTTTTCTCCAAGATACTTATGGTAAGCAACTCATCAACTTCGATTCCATATCCAAAGACGATATTGTGTTAATACCTGCATTTGGTACCACTCTTGCTATCGAAAAATTACTAACTGACAAAGGAATAACCATAGAAAAATACAACACCACCTGTCCTTTTGTAGAAAAAGTTTGGAATAGAAGTGCACAAATTGCGCAAAAAGGCTACAGTATTGTCATTCATGGAAAACCAAAACACGAAGAAACCAGGGCCACATTTTCCCATGCAGCAGCAACCAGCCCAGCAGTTATTGTAAATGATATGGAGGAAACAATAGCCCTTGCTAAATACATTACTGGCGAAAAATCACCTGAATTATTTTACACGGAATTTGAAGGAAGGTATTCCCAAGGTTTTAATGTAGAAACAGATCTTCAACGTTTTGGTGTAGTTAACCAAACCACTCAATTAGCTACTGACACCCAAGCCATTTCAGATTATTTAAAGCAAGTGATGATAACCCATTATCAATTAACGGAACAAACCGTAAGTCAAAGATTTGCAGACACGCGCGACACACTTTGTTATGCAACCAACGACAATCAATCAGCCGTAATTGGCATGTTATCAACAGAAGCCGATATCGCTTTAGTAATTGGAGGATACAACAGCAGCAATACATCCCATTTAGTAGAACTATGTGAGCAAAAATTGCCTACCTATTTTATTGATAGCGCCGATAAAATAATGGAAGATGGAAGCATCCATCATTGCAACTGGCAAACCAAAGAGCAATACCACACCGCTCATTTTCTACCTAATAAGCAACCCGTAAAATTGTTAATTACCAGTGGCGCCAGTTGTCCAGATGCAGTCGTAGAAGCTGTCATTAGAAAGCTCGCCATACAATTTAGTGCCGAGCCATTATTAGATCAAATCATAACCGAATTAGAGGATAATCTGTAGGGGCGGTGCCTTGCGCCCGACCAATCCCCGTTAATCATTCTCGTAGGGAATAACCTGCGTGTCCGCCCAAACCCTATTGATCATTCTCGTAGGGGCTGACCTATGAGTCTGCCCAAACCCCATTTATCACCCGCGTATAGACGGCCTGCCCCCTAATCCACATTCTTCCATTTGCGTTATAAAAATTGGATTCCCGCCCCCCAATTACCCCAATCTATCTTGAAAATCATAAAATCCTGAAAATCAAGAAAATCACAGTTCAGACATCCACCGAACACAAATAAAATGCAATCCCATTCACAACACCCCTTTAGGGGACGGGGGCTATAAATGCCGTCCGCACGACTGCAAACGCCGTCCGCAAAACCCTGAAAGGATAGAAATACTTTAGACTTGGCAATAAAAAAAATAGCCACAGGATAATCCCATGGCTATACAATAATTGAAATGTTTTATAGTAAAAGTGTGTTTTGGCCTCAAATTCAGCTTTTTAAATAATGGTGTTAATCAGGATTAAGAATCCAGATTGCATAATTAAGCACTCCTGCAAAACTTACCCATAACAAATAGGGAATCATCAACCAAGCAGCGGCTTTATTGATGCGGTTGAAAGTACCGATGGTTATATTAATCAACACCCACATAACCGCAATGTCAACAAGCGCCCAACCTATTGCATGGGCCTTAAAAAAAACAAAAGACCAACTAAGATTCACCACTAGTTGTGCCATGAAAATGCCAATTGCCCATTTCTTTCCAGTCGAAGATGAACCACGGCTAACCAAATACAAACTACATCCCATTAATACATAAAGTACAGTCCACACAGGGGCAAATACAGCATTTGGGGGATTAAAAAAAGGCTTAGCCAATCCGGCATACCATGCCCCAATTTCAGTGGCTGTGCAATACCCTGCAATACCACCCATAGCCAGAGGCAATCCAAGCGAAACCAATAACTTTTTCCATTCTATCATGCTATCCATATTTTTTTTGGTACGCAATTGCCCAACCAATCCATTCATCATAACTTAAAATACCCCTTTCTTGTTGGTTCGCTTTTAAATATTGGTCATAGGCAGATTTAATCACTGGCTCCAGCTTATTTTTTTTCCCGAGCAAAAAGTTACGATAAATCCGTTTGTCTTGCCGTACCCATTTGTGTAGGTATCGATTGTTTAATACGGCAGCATCAAAGTCTATCTCCATCAAGGCAGCATTTGCAGAAAGGAATAATTCAAAAAGGGCAGAATAATGCAAAAATGAATCCTTAGCATTTAAAGCGGTGAGATAAGCAACAAAATTGGCCTCACCTTCGCTAGCATAACCAAGCTGATGCGCCATTTCATGAGCGCAAACAAATGGTTGTAAAAAAGCAGGTAAATCTGTGTTCACCTGTGCCTCACCGCTAAATGGATTATAGTAACCAGAATAGCCTGCATAGCTCACAACCTCAGTTAATAAGGATGGTTTTATTGCTGGATATCGATACCTGAGAAATGGAAATTGCTTTTCAGAAATTAAATACGCTTCTGATGATAGGCGAAAAGTTTGCCTCAAATCAGGATAAATCACAAGGCTATCGCCTAAACTAATTCTTGTGGTATTAAGTGCTTCTACCAAATCACAATTAAGCTCATGTAGTTCTTTGGCCGAATAAGTATGTTGACTAATACCCAATTGATACGCAATTCCTAATCGGGTATAATTGAGTCCCCAAAAGAGGTGAAAAATCAAATATACAGATAAGGCAATGTTGGCTAAAAAACGAAGAGAATGTACCAAATTGGAAATTGTAATTTTTTGCTGGAAACTTCGAATGGAACATTGAATAATTTTTACCAATCCTATACCCAGCACACCTACGTAAGTTATGTCACCAAAACTAAATGGCATCCAGCCAAAAAGCCATCTTTGCGCGGTTGCAATCCATGGAAAAATGCCTGTTGAGTAGTATTTTTCTACTAGGTAGGGGTAATTTGAAAGTTGATTTATAAGAAGTGAAGCAATCAATAATGATAAAAAAGGAAGCCAATCGACCCACTTTCTAGTAATATTTATCCACTTTTTGTCCATAACTAGGTGTAAATATGAAGTTATTTAACCAAAATAGGAATTTCTCTTTTGCCATTCAAGCTTAGAACGTTACCTTCGCCCACCCAAAAAAAGCGGACATGAACAACCGTAGAGAGTTTGAAATTGCATTTGTGGGTTTGAAGCCTGGTGTTCATGAGTTTGAATACGAAATTGGTAAAGAGTTCTTTGCAAAATATGGAGAGCAAGATTTTATGGATTGCTCGGCTAAGGTGAAATTGTTTTTTGATAAAAAAAACAGCTTTTTTCAACTAAAGTTTGATATTGATGGCAAAGTTGAAGTTGTTTGCGATAGATGCAGTAATGCGTTGAATAAACAACTTTGGGAAGAATTTAAAATCATTGTGAAACTGGTTGAAAATCCAGAAACAATGAACCTACAAGAAGATGACCCTGACATTTACTACATCAGTAGGGGAGAAAGTCATTTAGATGTAGAAGGATGGATTTACGAGTTTGTCATGTTATCAATTCCGCTTCAAAGGATGTGTAACGAAGACGAGATAGGTGGCGAACAGTGTAACTCGGAGGTCTTAGAAAAACTCCGAAAGATGGAAGAAGAAATTTCAAAAAATGCTAAACCCGAATGGAAGGGTTTAGAAAATATAAAGGGTTTAGAATAGTTCGTATTTTTTAATTTAAAAAAAGGTAATAAAAACATAGTTTATGCCAAATCCCAAACGCAGACACTCGCAGCAACGCGGTGCAAAGAGAAGGACGCATTATGTAGCGCAAGAAGTTACATTAAGTAAAGACACCACAACTGGCGCTACTCACGTGCGTCATCGTGCGCATGTTCATGAAGGTAAGTTGTATTACAAAGGCAAGCTTGTTGCCGAAAAAGCGCCGCTTAAAGCTTAGAACGCTCTCAAGTCTCTATTTTATTAATACAATTTAATAATAGCAACAAATGAATATAGGAATTGACATGATGGGTGGCGATTTTGCACCACAGGAAGCAGTTAAAGGCATTCTATTACATCTACAATCCAACCATTCCCCAGTTCAGCTATTTTGCATAGGTGATGAATCTGTGGTAAAACCTCTTTTCGAGGAATACCAAGTTTCATCACCTTTTTTGCATTTCATTCATGCGCCTGATACAATTGGTTATCACGAGCATCCTACTAAAGCATTTAAAGAAAAAACACAAAGCTCAATCGTTATTGGCTACCACATGTTGGCTGCTGGTAAACTGGATGCTTTTATTAGTGCTGGAAACACTGGGGCAATGCTGGTTGGAGCCATGTTTGTAATTAAGGCAATTGAAGGTGTTTTAAGGCCTACTGTCAGTGCCATTATTCCTAAAATAAATGGGGGAGATGGTATCCTAGTAGATGCAGGTCTAAATGCCGATTGTAAACCAGAACATCTCAATCAATTTGCCATCCTTGGTTCACTTTATGCTAAGTATATCTACAATATTGAAAATCCATCGGTTGGATTGATTAATATTGGTGAAGAAGAAGGTAAAGGCAATATTCTTGCACAAGCAACTTACCCCCTTTTAAAAGAAAATCAAGCAATTAATTTCATCGGAAATATTGAAGGGCGCGACTTTTTTAGTGATAAAGCAGATGTAATGGTGTGCGATGGCTTTGTAGGTAATATCATTCTGAAAATGGCAGAAACATTTTATGATATTGCCAAAATCAAAGATTTTCATGAAGATGTGTACCTTAATCGTTTTCACTATGAAAATTATGGGGGTTCCCCAGTTATTGGTGTGGCAAAACCAGTAGTATTGGGTCATGGAATTAGCACTGCAAAAGCATTTAAAAACATGATTTCCTTAGCTGCTAAAATGGTAGAAACAGATTTTTGTGGTAAAATCAAAGAGCGATTAACTGTTAACCCTGCCTCTACTAGTGCTTAGTGCATAGCTTAAAATAATTAGTAACTAGTAATTAGCCTTCTTAAACGGATATATTTGTTGCATTTCCTTACAACAGGAATACAATAATTATTGATCATCGTTTAATTAGTTTATAGCATGTGGCTAAATAATGTTCTTGAAACAATAGGAAACACCCCTCTCATTCGTTTAAATAATGTGGCAAAAAATATCCCCGCTACCGTACTGGCGAAAGTAGATTATTTCAATCCTGGTAATTCTATCAAAGACCGTATGGCTCTCAAAATGGTAGAAGTGGCAGAACAAGAAGGTCGATTAACTCCCGGCGGCACTATTGTAGAAGGTACAAGTGGTAATACAGGCATGGGATTGGCTTTGGCGGCTTGTGTAAAAGGATATAAATGTGTCTTTGTAACCACTGATAAACAGAGCAAAGAAAAAGCCGATATTCTCAAAGCGGTGGGGGCAGAAGTCATCGTTTGCCCAACAAATGTATTACCTGAGGATCCCGCAAGCTATTACAGTGTGGCAAAACGTTTAGCGAAAGAAATCCCCAATAGTGTTTACATGAACCAGTACGATAATTTGGCCAATAGACAAGCGCACTATGAAAGCACTGGCCCTGAAATTTGGGAACAAACTGAGGGGAAAATTACACACTTAGTTTGTACTGCTGGTACAGGTGGTACCATTACTGGCACAGCTATGTATTTAAAGGAGAAAAACCCCGATATACAAATTTGGGCTGTAGATGTATTTGGTTCTTTGTTGACCAAATACTACAATACTGGAATAATAGATATGGGTGAGGTACACCCTTACATTTCAGAGGGCTTTGGAGAAGACTTTGTGCCCCTTAACTATGATATGTCCGTAATTGACAAATTTGTTCAGGTTACAGACAAGGATGGTGCCATCATGGCTAGGCGTATAGCGAAAGAAGAAGGATTGTTTTGTGGCTATAGTGCGGGAAGTTGTTTGCAAGGTCTTTTGCAATTAAAAGAAGGATTGAAATCGACTGATATAGTCGTCTGTATTTTTCATGATCATGGTAGTAGGTATGTAGGTAAAATATACAATGATCAATGGATGATGGAAAGGGGGTTTCTAGAGGTGAAATCATTCAAAGACATCGTAAGTGGTCGGGCTAATAAAAAACTCATTGTAATAGCTCCTGATAATACGGTGGCAGACGCGGTGCATCTAATGAAGCAATATGATATTGAACAAATACCCGTGATTACATCTACTGGTGACATGGTAGGCTCTGTAAGCGAAAGTGGATTGTTTTTAAAGCTTTTCAGCAATCCTGAAATTAAAAACAATACGGTGGCTCATGTAATTGAACCCGCTTTCCCAATTGTTGATTTTGGTACGCCTGTAGAAAAATTAGGAAGCCTTATTAATAAAGAAAATGGAGCTGTATTAGCAAAAGATGATTCTGGTAATTTTCATATCGTTACCAAATACGACGTTATTCAGAGTATGACAAAGTAGCGGTGGCTCTTTAATTTTCTATAAACTAATTTGGTTTAACTGGTTTTCTACCAATTGCTTACCCAAACAAAATAGCCAATACTGTTTTTTAACAAACAATATTGGCTATTTTCATACCACTCAATTTCTGGTAAGGATGTATCCAATACAATAAACACAAGTTAATGCGCAAAGTCAACTTCGTAATTCCCTTTGATTCGCTCTATTGGAGGATTAAAATACCCGTATTTCACATTCGGAAATTCTTCTTTTATTAAATCTTGCAATTGTTTGATGCCCATTAGTTCACCAGTTTCCGTAACATTAATATGCCCTAGATACCAATCGGGGTCAATATTAAAATTGCGCCATTGAATCATGGTTAAATCTGTTTCTTTTATCAACCATCGTAATGCTTCATACTCTTCTTCACAATCGGTCATTCCTGGAAAAACAAAGTAATTGATGCTTGCCCAACCGCCAAAGCTCCTGACCACTTTTAGGCTTTCTACAATGTCCTCAAATTGATAGTTATTCGGGCGATAATAAGGGGTGTAAATATGTTTTCTAGCCGAGTTTAGGCTTACTCGGATGCTATTGAGCCCCACTTCGCAGAGTGCTTGTACGGCAGCAGGCTTTGAGCCATTCGTGTTGATATTGATACTGCCTTTTGGCGTATGTTTCCTTATTTCTATGATTGCTTCCCGAATAGTTTCCCACATTAGCAAGGGTTCTCCTTCACAACCCTGACCAAAACTAATAATAGGGTAAGGGGCATTCATTAAATGCGGAACTGTAAATTCCACAATTTCAGCCGCTGTTGGCTTAAATGTTAAGCGGTCTTGTGTAGCAATGATGGTTTCTTCTGCAGGTTGAAAGGAGATACATCCAATACAATTGGCATTACAAGCAGGGGAGGTAGGCACCGGACATTCCCATCTGCCCAAGGATAAATTCCGAGCTGCTGGACAGGTATAGGTTTGACAACAGTTTTCCATCAAATGCTTCACCAATCGGTTGTGTGGGTATGCGGCTAGTAAATTTGATGTACCTGAATTTATGGCAGCGGTATCATATCCCATGGCTTCTTGACGAATATCTGATTCGATTCTAACAGCAGTTACATAGAATACATCGTTTTCCCAGCCTGCTGCGGTATAACAAAATAGTGGTAAGGTCGGCGCATCTGGCAATGTTTCATAGGCGGCAATAAACAAACCTGTGTGGGCGGGTGGTATAAATGCTGCCACCGCCCAGCCCTTTTCGCATAAGCGCATTTCGCCTGTTTGTACGTCAATGCCAATGCCCCGTCTTCCAGGTAATTCATACAAATTTCCCCCTTCTGGTAGGGCTATCCAATCCTCTGGTTCCACAGGGTAGGCATCCCATCCTGCACGGCCAACGGCGTATAAACTGGTATCTTCAAAAATATTTCCATTGCCATCAGAGTATAATATATAAGGCATATTGTACAGTTATCTATTTAAAAATGTGAAGTATAATTTTGGTTAAAGAATCAGACCGATGCTCCAATAAATGTATAATCAAGGGGGTAGTAAGCAATCCATCCCTGTAGATTAAATCAATTTGAGACAATTACTTTAGGACTGAGTAGATTAATTTGCGAAGCGATATTGAACCCAAATCCTCAAAAACTAACCCCTAATCCCTACTTAGCTGTTCTTGACAAAAGCGATTAAATTCCGTTTCTAGTTCAGGTTCTGTTGCATCGGCTGTGTATCGTTGAATCAGTTTATTACTTTTTAAGTCAATGGTAATGAGGCCATCTTTTAGTACCACATTATTCATTTCCTGCCAGGTGTAAATTTTCTTGGGGAAACTATTAAATACGATTTCTGTTGTGTCAAATGCAATTTCTGCATCCACTTTTACGGGTTTTTCTATCAAACAAGCAATTAAAAAAATGCCTGCTAACAATAATCCATTGGGTACCAAAAACCATCCCCAAGCAGCAAACATCAACGCAAATCGGTAATATGGAATGCCCCCTCTTTGCTCCAACAACAGACAATATATCCACCAGCCAATGATGGCCGATATTATAATGAACAACATCCAAGCAGTATTCATGTTGACTGCTTTTCCTTGAAACGATAGGTATAAAGTGAATAAAAAAGCGGCTACAGACAGTAATAACATCAATTTGCTGATGCTATCAATCAGTTTAAATGATTGCTTGCGTAACACGATAATGTAATCGTAAATTTTAGCCATAAAGTTGTAAAAGCGATAAAAGTAAGGGGTTGTTACCAAGAATCTTATGGTAATGGCATTGGGCTATTGGTTTATATAAATGTTGGTTGTTGCATTTATTCACCCAAATCAAAATTTTTGGAGAATCATCATTCACAAAGAATGAGGGTATTGGCCTTTCCTAGCCCTTGGGTGCATGAAATGTTTTAAGCACTTAATTATTTAGTTGATTACTGTTCATTAATCTAGCTATTTGAAATTTTGCCCATGGAAAATGACCCTTTAAAACAAATAAAATTCTCAAAAAATTAAAACTCTGTTATTGTCATCGATCCTGTCCATTCAATAATTCAGAACAAGAAAAGAAAAGAAATTTTTTTAGTGGAGTTTTTTTTGTGTCATTTTAAAATGTCACAAAAAATTTGTCACAAATTTGTGGAGATTTTTTTGTGGAATTTTTATTTGTCACAAAATATTTGTCACAGAAATTTTTTTAGCAAGAAGAAGAAGAATTGGATGCACAAAACTGTAGCACCATCACGGAGCAGCAGCGCGTAAAAGCAGTTTTGGTTTCACTCATTTTTATGTTCACCTTTTATCGGTTTTGAAATCCTGAAAAAGAATTAGAATGGTCGAAATTTATTGTTGCTCACCCTGCATTTATGAATAGAAATACCATCCTATCCCACATAAGGGCTAGAACAATTTGTGTTTTACGGCATTACAAAAAGTCATGTTGCCACTGGCAAATACGCCAATTTGTACCATTTTATCCTTTTTACCCCCCGTGGCATTAATATTGACTTTCACAGCAACCCTTTTACGGGGGGTGAAAAAAAGGAATACTGACATTTTGACTTTACAATAATAATTAACTGAATGAATATTACTGAATTACGCTTACAAGGGAACGACGAATCTGATTTTATGCCCATCATTCCCATTAATGAGCAAGAAAGTGAGCAAGACAAAAACATGCAATACCCTGATGAACTACCAATTTTGCCTTTGCGAAACACCGTACTCTTCCCAGGGGTAGTGCTGCCAATTACCGTGGGTAGAGATAAAAGCATCAAAGCAGTTCAAGAGGCATACAAGGGGGACAAACTCATCGGTGTAATTGCCCAAAAAGAAACCAGTGTTGATGAACCTACCGCTACTGATTTGGTAAAAGTGGGTACGGTGGCAAAAATTATGAAGTTGATTAAGATGCCCGATGGTGGCACAACTATCATTATTCAAGGTAAAAGAAGATTTGAATTGCTGGAAGTGGTGGCAGATGAACCGTTTTTCAGGGCTCGGATTGCCATTATTCAAGAACGAGAAGAAGAAGTGACGTCCGATTTTGAAGCTATATTAAGTAGTATCAAAGATTTGGCTACTCAGATTATTCAACTGTCTCCAAATGTTCCTCCAGAAGCGGCAATAATCTTGAAGAACATAGAAAATCCTATGTTCTTAATCAATTTTGTAAGCAGTAACCAAAGTGTTGAGCTATCAGAAAAGCAAGAATTATTGGAAGTAAATGATATTCATGGCCGTGCGGAAAAATTGATTCATTTATTGCAACGCGAATTGCAATTTGCCGAACTAAAAAATAAAGTAACCAACAAAGCAAGGGTAGAAATAGACAAGCAACAGAGAGATTATTTCCTACAACAGCAGCTTAAAAGTATTAAAGACGAATTGGGCGGTGACTCTAATGAAAGGGAAATTGCTGAATTGAAAAAGAAGGCGGATGCCAAAAAATGGCCTGAAGCCGCCATGCAACTTTTTAAGACCAATATTCAAAAGTTGGAAAGAATGCACCCCACCACTCCCGATTATTCTGTGGTGTATAACCATTTAGACTTAATGCTGGATCTTCCTTGGCATGAATATACCGATGACAACTACGACTTAAAAAATGCCAAAAAAGTATTGGATCAAGACCATTACGGCATGCAAAAAATTAAAAATAGAATCATCGAATACTTAGCTGTTTTAAAGCTAAAGGGCGATATGAAAAGTCCTATTCTTTGTTTTGTGGGGCCTCCGGGCATTGGTAAAACCTCCTTGGGAAAAAGTATTGCGCATGCAGTAGGAAGAAAATACGCAAGAGTAAGTTTTGGTGGTTTGCATGACGAAAGTGAAATTAGGGGACATCGTAAAACTTATATTGGGGCAATGCCTGGTAGGATTTTACAGAATATTAGAAAGGTAAAAACCTCTAACCCCGTAATGATTTTAGATGAAATAGATAAAATCGGTAACGACCATCGTGGCGATCCATCATCGGCCTTATTGGAAGTATTAGACCCTGAGCAAAACAATTCTTTCTACGATAATTATTTGGAGCTTGAGTATGACTTGAGTAAAGTTTTATTCATTGCAACGGCTAATAATATCCAGAATATTCAACCCGCTTTGAGAGATCGATTAGAAATAATTGATTTAAGTGGTTATGCCGTGGAAGAGAAAGTAGAAATTGCCAAAAAGCACTTATTACCTAAACAAAAAGAAGCGCACGGTTTGGGTGATACGAAGCTAAAAGTGCCAGAAAAAGTGTTGGAAAAAATTATCGAAAGCTACACTAGAGAAAGCGGCGTGCGTGAACTAGATAGGCAATTAGCCAGTATCATGCGCTACCATGCTAAGGAAGTGGTGCTGAAAAATAAAATTGAATCCACCGTTTCCATGAAGGAAGTGGAGAAAATATTGGGCTCGCCTCGATACAGTAACGATATTTATAAAACGGTAAACATGCCAGGTGTGGCAGTGGGGCTAGCTTGGACCTATGTAGGCGGCGATATTCTCTTTATTGAAGTTGTTTTGAGCGAGGGCAAGGGAGAAATGAAATTAACTGGTAATTTGGGTAATGTGATGAAAGAAAGTGCATCTACTGCCCTTACTTATTTACAGGCTAATGCAAAGAAATGGGGCATTGCAACAGATGCTTTCACCAAAAACAACATACACATCCACGTACCTGAAGGTGCTACACCTAAAGATGGCCCAAGCGCAGGAATTACCATGTTAACAGCATTGGCTTCTGCTTTTACGCAACGAAAAGTAAAACCTTATTTGGCTATGACGGGAGAAATTACCCTTCGTGGACAGGTGTTGCCAGTGGGTGGAATCAAAGAAAAAGTGTTAGCCGCCAAACGCGCTGGTTTAAAAGACATCATCATGTGTTGGCAAAATGAAAAAGATGTGCAAGAAATTGACAGCGAATTTATCAGCGGCGTTACCTTCCACTATGTCAAAAACATGCAAGATGTGCTAGACCTAGCTTTAGTATAGTAAGTAACATTAACTTGAAATAGCGGTTATTTCCTTTCTTCGGTAAGGAAATAACCGTTTTTTTTTTTGCTCGAAAAGTTTAGAAACTAATTCTAAAAATCTCCACTTAGGAAATCAGCCATAGGGAAGTATTGCCACGAATTCAAGAATTGCGACTAAAAGTATCACCAACATTACCGATTGTGTTTATAGTCGCATTCGCTCCAATGACACGAACAGTTGTACGACTCTTATATTAGTATTGCTTTCGGGCACTCTTTAAAAGAGGACAACTTGCCTATACTTTTTAAACGCTAGTACCTAAAGCAGATTTTAAGGAATAAATGCAATCTCTCTCAATCAGATTACCATTGGATTTGGTTGTCTAGCTTCAAGTAAAATGGGTAATAATATTGTCGAGATTAATTCCTAGGAACTGGTTATTATGGTAAATGTCTGATCCAATCCTTTGGAATGGAGGTATAATTTATCAATCCAGGCTTCACCTTCTGCTGCATAAAAAGGGGCGAAATTGGTAATACGTTCTTGTAAATTATTCGAAGGGAAAAGCTGCTGTTTCAAACGGATGATTTGTTGTTGTTGGGTAGCAAATTTTCTTTTTTCTGCTCGGAGCATCTTTTTTTCCAACTCCAATAGGTACTGTATCGTTTTTAATCTCAAAGCATTGGCATGTGCAGCAAGGGTAGGGTCTATTGCTTCTACAGCTTGGTTTATTTGGTCGTAGGCTGTTTCTATTTGTTGTTTCTCCTCTGTAAGATGTAATTTTTTATCAGAATGTTGGCGTACATACTGTTGAATCAATGTTAGTTCTGATTTAAAAAAATCTAGCACACTGAAAAACATTTTTTTCATTGTTTTTGCCTGTTTGGCATTCATCAATAAAAATGAATTACGCAAAAGCAGTACGGGATAGGGTACCCCAGCAGTTTTAAATACTTGCTTCAATTCCAGCCAGTAAGCTAGTTCGCCACCTCCGCCAATAAAGGCTATATTGGGTAAAATATGTTCTTGAAACACGCCCCTTAAAATCACATTTGCGCTAAATCGATCAGGATAATCCTGTAATTCTTGTAAAATTTCTGCTAAATCCCAATCGAGTTCTAATTCTTTTACTTGATAGCGGTGATTGGTTTTTACACCATCTGGTGAAGCAATCAGCTCAATCCGCAACCGTTGGTCATTGATCAGGTAAAAAAGGTTTAAGGTTCGCCCGCTGGCTTGTACGGAATAGAATTTACCCAATTCCTCCGTTGTGCTAGCCACTGCTTGATAGGAAAATTGTTCTGTCAATTCTTTCGTAATAATAGGGATAAAGGTTGATTTCAACAATGCATTGTCGGGTACCACTACGAGCAAACCATATTTTGCAAAAAGAGTATTAACCAATTCTAAAGTTGCCTGCTGTATGGTTTTACCAATGGTATAGCATTGCGTCAGCAAATTTTTTAGATGATTTCCTTTAGGGGAAATTCCAATTTTGTGATGAATTTGATCAATTAGACCAACTAATTTTTCATCTACAATCATACGACCAACCGCTCCTGTTTGGTTTGTTAGCCATGCAATTTTTTCCTCGTTAATATAGCAATGCCCTAATTCATCGAGGTCTGCATCTTCACTTCCCATGTAATAGATAGGAACAAAAGTATAGGCGGGCATTTCTTGTTGCAATTGTTCTGCAAGGGCAATGGTGTGCAGAATTTTATACAAAAAATAAAGTGGGCCAGTAAATAAATTGGGTTGATGGGCGGTGGTAACGGTAAAACAGTTTTCGTTGAGTAATGATTGTATAGCGGTTTCCTGCCGAGAATTTAGGGGCATATTAGCATATTGTTCTGAGAGTACTTTTACCAATAATTCCCTGTTGGTAGCATATTGTTTCCTTGCATCGATGGAATTGACAATACCCGCTAGGGTAGGGGGATGTTCATAAAATGGAGAGAGTTGTTGGTTGCCCGAGAGATAATCTAGTACGAGTTTGCTAAAAAAACCTGTTTCGGCATAAGATAAATGCGTCGCTTTCGTTTGAACATCCGCTGGGGGAGCTGCTGCAACCATACTGTTCATATCCATTCAATTTAATAAGTTGGCTAAATTAAAGGCTATGAGTGCTTTCTAGTTACTAGATGCAAAATAAGTAAAGTAGTCTCCATTTTTTTGTAATAAAGGTAGAATTTCGATTAACATTTGTTATTTAAGCAGTACGCTTATTTTCCTTTTTGTGCAAAATATGTAAAGCTGTTTACCCCATTTATTTAGCGTAGAAATTTTGCGAATAATTTTTTGCGAATAATTTTAAATATTCGTCAGAAAATATTCGCAAGTCTGAATAAAATTTTGCGAATAATTTAAAATATTCGCTGAAAAATATTCGCAAGTCTGAATAAAATTTTGCGAATAATTTAAATTATGCGCAGAAAAATATTCGCAAGGCTGCATAAAAATTTACGCATAATTTAAATTATGCGCAGAAAATTATGCGCACTATTTATTGGCTACTTTTTTTCAAATTCTACAAAGACAATCGCTTAAGAAATGCTGGTTATTTTCGGTTTACCAATTTCATTAACCGTATTCATTGTTTTGAAAAAATGAGGGTGAACAAAAAAGTTGTCTTGCATGTGTACCCGTTTTAAAGAATTGTTTAGGCACGAAAAAGCCCCCATCGTTTTTGTTTTAGTTACAAAAACGATGGGGGCTGTTAAGGAAATTGATTACAATATTTCTACCACATCTCCTTCCAAATCGTAGTCAAAGGCTTTGGTAATTTTTACCATTACAAAATCACCAATGGTTAATTTCTTTTTGGTGTTAATAATCACCTCATTGTCCACTTCCACACTGTCAAATTCTGTTCTACCAAGGTAACGGCCTGCTTCTTTTTTATCAATTAATACTTTCAGGGTTAAGCCAATTTTTTGTTCATTTTTAGTCAAGCTAATTTCTTGCTGAACTTCCATTATTGATTGCGCCCGTTCTTCCTTTTCTTCTTGGCTAAGTGTATCTTCTAGTTCATGCGCCGATGTATTTTCTTCGTGGCTATAGGTGAAAATGCCCACTCGATCAAATTGGTGTTCTACCAAAAAATCTTTGAGTTCTTGCACATCGTCCTCGGTTTCTCCAGGAAATCCAGCAATTAAAGTGGTTCTAATGCAAATACCCGGTACGCGATTTCTCATTTCGGTTATCAATTCGCCCATTTCTTCACGGGTTATTTGACGCTTCATAGCTTTTAGCATGTTGTTGCTGGCATGTTGAAGCGGCATGTCGATGTATTTGCAAATATTGTTGCGTTCTCGCATTACATCCAGCACTTCTAGTGGAAACTTTGAAGGATAAGCATAATGTAAGCGAATCCATTCTAGCCCTTTCACATCAGCCAGTGCATGTAATAGCCTCGGCAATTCTCTTTTTTTGTAAATGTCTAGACCATAATAAGTGAGTTCTTGTGCAATGAGCATGATTTCTTTTACCCCCTTTTTCACTAATCCTTCGGCCTCTGCCACTAATTGCTCAATAGGTTTGCTCACATGCTGACCACGCATTAAAGGGATAGCGCAAAAAGAACAGGTACGGTTACAGCCTTCGCTAATTTTTAAATAGGCATAATGAGTGGGCGTACTCAAAAGGCGCTCGCCCACCAATTCGGTTTTATAATCTGCCTCAAATTGTTTCAAAATCAAGGGTAGTTCCATAGTACCAAACCATGCATCTACTTCGGGCATTTCGCCCTCTAGGTCATTACGATACCGTTCACTCAAGCAACCTGTTACATATACTTTGTCTAGTTTGCCTCGCTTTTTAAGTTCCAATTGATCCAAAATGGTATTAATGCTTTCCTCTTTGGCTTTATCTATAAAACCACAAGTGTTCACCACCACTATGTTATGATCGAGTTTTTTATTTTCATGTACTACATGTATATCATTGGCAGCCAATTGACCACTAAGCACTTCGCTATCCACCAAGTTTTTACTGCAGCCCAGGGTAATGATATTTACCTTATCCTTTTTAAGTGATTTTACTTTCATAAGTAGCGGCGAAGGTAAGTGTTGGCAAATGCCCAACATCAAAACAAAAACGGTTCACATTCTATGACTGCAAACTAAACAACAAAAAGTTACCAAGAATTTACTGCTAAATGAATTTGCAGCTACGGTGTTGGCAACTTTTTTTATGATGAATCTATTGACCTAGTCTATTGAAAGGACAATGTATTAATTATACAATTGATTGTGAATTACACAGTCTTGCATGATATTCTAACCAAGAAAAAAACACTAGAATGACTCATTGGTGTTGCAATTGAAAGGGGATTACTACTTTTTACTTCTTTAATTTGAAAAACAAAGTACTTCTCTCGGTTTAATTAATAAATTATGAAAGTTGCCATTCAATTTGGGAAAAAGAAAAAATTATTTAGCCCATTGTTTTTATAGGGAAATAAAGTTCCCTTATGTTTGCAATTATTCAAAAGGGTTTTCTTAAAGTTATTCGTTTATGATTCATGTTTATAGCTGTAAAATTTGTGGGTGTTGTTACCTCTTAAAACATTATTAATTCGTTCTTAAATTTTCATCCATCAATTTATTATAGCTATCATGTTAACGCCATCAATCCCCGCTCACTTAGGCTTTTCAGCCGCACAAACAGTTTCTACTAAAATTTACAATTACGGATATTTTCCCTTAATCAAAGGCGATATTGCTCCTGTTTTCCAGTTTAATAAAGAAGCTTTTGTTTCTGTGCAACATTATTTAGACTTACAGCAACCGCTTGTTGTGGTTTTTATTGAAGGAAGTAAAATAAACGAACAAGCTTTCCAGCCATTGTTGCAGTTACAAGCCAATGTGCAACAAGCAGGGGGCAATTTGGTAGTGGTTAGTAATGTAACCAGCAGATCATTTCGCAAAAACGTTAGCCAAATCAACAACCTAACCCTCTTTTTCGATGAACATAATTTGATTGCAGAACAATTTGGCCTGTACGATGAAGGTAATCCTTTGTCCAATTGGCTTTCTGGCATTGAGAATGATGAAGCTATTCTGCCAGCTATTTATGTAGTAGCGCCTAACCGGCAAATTGTTTATACCCACGTTGATTACCAATTCAATTTGTTTTCTGCACAACAACTTTCCAAAACAATTGAGCAGCAATTGATGGAAGCTGTAACTGCTTTGTCTGAGACATATAGTTATTTGTCAGTTTGGAGAAATCAATTGGTTTCTTAATCACAGTCAAGCTAAATGACTACACCAGCTTCATCATCTATTTGAGAATTTCAGCTTCACTTTTCAAGCTACAGTCGCTTTTTATAAATTAATAATTTACTAAAGAATTATTGTGGGTAGAATGCAATTCAAATTTTCTTTGGAAAGGCAAGGAAACTTTTTGATTTTCTTGGGTTAAACTTTATACTTTTTTGATTCTTAAAACGGCAAAGTATTCTGCATGAAATTAAATATTGTAGCTTTTTCAATCCCTTTATTCATTGGGTTTATCGCTCTAGAATATTATATAACGAAGAAGAAACGGTTGGGTGAATTCCAACTTCACAACATGATTGCTAACATAAGTGTCGGAATAGCAGAACGACTCTTGGATGTATTTGTGGCTGCCTTATTCTTTTATGTCTATAGTAATATCCAACATCGTTATGGGTTGTTTCAGATTAAGCCAACCATGCTGTTATGGCTTCTATTGTTAATTGCAACTGATTTTGTATGGTATTGGTACCATCGTTTGGGCCATGAAGTAAATCTACTCTGGGCTTTGCACGTAGTTCACCACCAGAGTGAAGAGTTTAACTATACTGTTTCTGCTCGTATTACCAGTTTTCAAGCATTAGCCAGAGGATGTTTTTGGTGTGTGCTGCCATTTATTGGCTTTCCAGCTTCCATGATTACGAGTGTTTTGTTGGTGCATGGTCTGTATCCTTTTTTTATACACACCAAGCTTATTGGTAAACTAGGGATATTAGAATACTTAATCGTAACTCCTTCCCACCATCGGGTACACCATGCGAGCAATGAACAGTATCTGGATAAAAATTATGGGGATGTATTTATCATCTGGGACAAACTGTTTGGTACTTTCAAAAAAGAAGAAGACGAAACAGAAATTACTTACGGATTAACGAAGCCTTTGGACACGTACAGTTTTTTGTGGCAACATTTCCACTTTTTAGTAGAAATATTATTGGCAGCAAAGCAAGAAAAATCAATGATTGGGAAGTTAAAAATAATATTCGGAAGGCCAGATAGTTTAAGCCCCACATTGAGATTAAAAGCGGAACAAATTTTTAATGTAAAGCAGAATAAATCCACCACCCTTGAGCGGCCTTTAAATACTTATGTCTTATGGCAGATATCACTTTTGCTCATTTCCCTTTTTGTATTCTTATTGTTTGAGAAAAATATACCGATTTTTATAAGCATTATATACACCACTTTCACTTTGCTTACCCTGATTAACTGCGGAGCCATAATGGAACAAAAAAGGTGGGTATTCTCCATAGAATTCGCCCGTATTTGTTTGTTGCTTTTGATTCCTATTTATCAACTGCAATCAAACCCAATCATTTTAGTGGGTGGGGCAATTATACTTCTTGTAACAGCACGTTACAAATACTTACAGGAACGATACTTACAGTTGCTTTACCGTTATTCTTTAATATAGCTGCGTGGCCGAGTGGTACAGGTTGAGGTCTGCAAAACCTTCTACGGTGGTTCGATTCCACCCGCAGCGTCTTCTTGATTTCTTTAGTTCAAATGAATCAAAACTTAAAGTCCGCAACCTGTATGTCGCAGGTGCGGACTTTTTTGGTGCTTGGATAATCAAGAGGGATTTTCATTGTTTTTGATGGAGAAAACGGACTTAGATTAGCATTAATACCTCCGAGTAATAATAGGTATGTATCCATCCTCCAAAAAAACGAGCATTTTTTTCTTTTTGTACTTACCATTTGATGTAAATATCAAATTGGCAGATATATTTGCTGTGCCATAATTTTTAACAACCTTGTTTGAAATATTATGGGTTAGTGGTGGCGTAAACATTTTTTGATACTGCCATAACTAGAAATCTTTTCTTATTTGGTAACAGTTTCAAATTAACGCAATGATAAATATTGTAGAATTACAGGAAAGAATCAAAAAGTTTGGTAATCAAGTTGAGGAGTTTAATGAAACCAGTCAAAATGGGGGTACTCTATGGCAGATGAAAAATGAAATTGCCGATTATCTAAGAGCGGCCGTTTTTCCTTCAATTAATGAAAAAGAAGCGATAGTGGCAGAACTGGAAAGCCATGCAGAAAAATTAAGGTTGAAGCAAGCAAGTATGGTACCACTTAAAAATGAGGTGGCAGATGAAGCAGAAGTGTTGATTGAAAATTTGAGAATAACAATTGAAGATGGTTTTTATGCCAAACTTCCCAATAAGGAAAGCGTAAGCCAACTCAAAGTAACGATTGATGAAATTTATAATTGCTTTAAAAATGGCGCTTGGCCTAACAAGCAACGCCGTGCCAATGCTTGGGAAAATTTTTCGGCAATAAAAAATAGAATCAAGGAAGAGGAGGATAAATATTTCGTAGCCATAAGGGAAAAACGGTCGGAACATTCCAAACAATCTCAATTGATTGCCGAGGAATTAATTGCCATTGTACAAACTGCACATCCCGATGTAGCTATTGAACCTTTAATTGATCTGCAAAGCAAAGTCGGTACTTATTTAGTTCAATTTGGATTTACTGAAGAAGCCTTGAATTGGTTGTTAATCATTCCTTCGGATTTTGCACAGAAGCCTTTGAAAGCAAAATCTGAAATAATTAGGGGTGTAAGAAAATTTGTGATTGACCATAAAGAATCGATGATTTGGGAGGACAAACAGCGAATTTTTGATACAATAGATTTGGTGAGTGAAGCCATGGATGCAGCTTGGGAGCAGCAAAGGATCGAAAGCCAAAAAAAGAAGGAAGAATGGGAAGAAAGGAAAAAAATGCAAGCCATTAAACAACAAGAACGGGAACAAAAACAAAAAGAATGGGAAGCAAAACAGAAAGCTTTCTTGAAAGTGTTAACGGATAAATTGGAAAAAAGGCTTCAAGACAAAAAGACGCTGGAGCAAATTATACAGGCCAAAAAAGAATATATTAGCAGGATGGAAGGTAGAATTACTAACCATCAAGCCTATCTGAAAACCTGTGAAGACGACGTACTAGATATAGAAGACAAACTACAAACGGCTTGGACGGTTGATTTTAGGGATAAAATGGTGGAAAAACTCGCTAAGAGAAAAGAGAAAATTAGTAGCATCAAAACGGAAATGGAGACGTTTAAAAAGAATATTCAATCTGCTACTAAGGACCAAGAACAGTTAAGTATTAAGCTGACCTATGTGGACAAAAGCATCGACGAAATTCAAGCTAAGCAAGCAGAGGTTACAAAAATCATCGAGGAATTTTAATAAAAGCGGGTTACTGAGGCTAAGTAGGTACAGGGCGTTTCAAAAAGTGTAAGAATGTTGTCATTTTTTTTTTTTTTTTTAAAGGGGATACTAGATGCGAGACCTACATCTATTTGTGTCATTGGAGCGAATGCGGCTATAATCACAATTGGTAGTATGGGTGATATAATCGCAATTCGTGCATTCGAGGCTAGACCCCAGAATGGTTTATTTCCTAAGTGTAGATATTTAGAATTTGATTAAAACGAATTATTGTGGCTTTAAGTTATATACATATTCACACTAACCACTTGCATTCTGCTTAAATTGATTCTTTAATCACCGCTTTTTTAGTGTTCAGCCGCTTTAAATATCCGATTCCAAGAATGCTTTTCGTTTGTAATCCCGGCGATTTACCCTCGGGGCCAAATATTCTTACATCGTCGTCGTAAATTAAATCCAAGCTATAAGTAGCACTGAAATGCTTGTTTATTTTAAATGAAAATTGGTTGGTCATAAATAAATCAATGTTCTGAGGATTGTTAGTGTAGTTGGAAAACAGATCTAACCTGCCAGTGTACGTGATGTTTTTGTCTAAAGTGGAGGCGAAGTTGAGTGTAGCAAATCCTCCAATCTCGGTTTTCACCAATTTACCAGTATCCACCCCATAGGCTGCTTTTTCCGCCAGTGTTTTATTGGCCACTACAACCCATCTTGAGGTTAGTGGAGAAAGGAATAAGCTGAAATTATGGCGTGGTTTATAGTCAAAACCTACCGAAAGCAAAATATAGGCAGGTGCTAGCACAGAAGATGAGAAAGAGCTAACATTGTTTTTGAACGTGTAACCATCAAAAAATTGCGACCTAAAATTGAATAAGCTAGACAAATACCAAAGGCCGATGGTGTCCATTTTATAATCGTATTTGCTTAATAAATCAAAACGGTCATCGTTTTTTCTGCCTCCTAGGCTGGTTGTTTGTACAAAACCAAGGTTCATAGCCAAGTTATTATCCCAAGAAGCCCTTTTTCTATGATAGAAATAGAAATAATTAAAGTAAGAACTCATGGACAGTGAAAAATTATCCCCCCCTGCTGCCCAGTTGCTCAAAGAACCTTGGGACAAGGTAAAATTGACCATTCCCCCATGTTTTTTATTCCACCGTGAGGTGTCTTTTTCTTTTTTTACGGTTTTGTTGGTTTCTTCTCTAAGATTTTTAATGACTACATCTTGTGATTTGCTATGAAATGCAAAAAAAATCCAAACAATTAATAGGGTAACACTTTTATTCATTCGATAATACATGTTGAACGCGCCAAAAATAGCCTTCTCGGTATTATAAGATACACAATAGGCTAAAATTAAAATGTGTGTGAGTTGTTTTAACAGTATCACTAATCATTGAAATCGCTTTTTTTAGAAAAGACTCAACGTATCTAATAATGGTCTTTTGCAGGAACTTTAAGGATATATGGATGCAGATTATTCCAGGCATTTAAAATCATTGCATTTCCATATAGCGTAGCCCTCACTGAATAAGCAGCCATTACATTTGCCCAATGACATTACAGGAAAGAGACGAATTGGTCATTTGGCATCCATTTACCCATCAGAAAAATCGCCCACCAGTGATTCCCATTGTAAAGGGAAAAGCAACTTTACTTTTTGATGAAAACCATCAGGTTTACATAGATGCCATAAGCAGTTGGTGGGTTAATTTACATGGTCATGCTCATCCCTATATTGCCCAAAAACTGTACGAGCAAGCCCTAACGCTAGAGCAAGTAATTTTTGCCGGATTTACACATGAACCAGCAGTGGCATTAGCAGAAAAACTACTTACGATTTTACCATCCGGAATGTCAAGGATTTTTTATAGCGACAACGGCAGTACCTCTACCGAAGTGGCCATAAAAATGTCGCTACAGTATTGGTGGAACCAACAAGAAAAGTACCCACAAAGTCCTAATAGAACAAAAATTTTAGCTTTTAAAGACGCTTACCACGGCGACACATTTGGCGCCATGAGCGTAAGCGACAGAAGTGTGTTTACACTCCCATTTCACGAAAAACTGTTTGAAGTAATCAGTATCGATACTCCAAATGCTGATAACATTCAAGAATTGCAACATCAAATTCAAGCGGAGGGATCTAACATAGCGGCATTTATCTATGAGCCGCTCGTTCAAGGTGCGGGAGGCATTAAAATGTATGCACCAGAATATATGGACAAGCTTTTGGCAACCGCACAAGCTGCACAAATTATTTGCATTGCCGATGAAGTAATGACTGGGTTTGGAAGAACGGGTAAACTATTTGCCTCTTCCTATATGACCCACCAACCCGATATTATTTGTTTGAGTAAAGGACTTACTGGCGGCACGATGGCCTTAGGGGTTACAGCTTGTAAAAAACACATTTATGAGGCTTTTGTGAATGATGATAAATTGAAAACATTTTTTCACGGTCATTCCTTCACGGCCAATCCGCTGGCTTGTACTGCAGCTTTAGCCAGTTTAGATTTGTTGATAGTACCAGCTTGTAACGCACAAATTGCATGGCTCAGTGCACAAAATTTCGCTTTTGCTAGTAAGCTTGCTCGAGGTATAAGTAACCCAGAAAAGCCTCTTCCAATCAAAAATATTCGTGTGTTAGGTACCATTTTGGCTTTCGAAATCACCAACGGAAAAGATGAATACCTCAATAATATTGCGGGTGTCATCACCTCTCTAGCCATGCAGCAAGGGGTGTACATACGCCCTTTGGGCAACACGGTGTATATCATGCCTCCTTATTGCACAACTGAACAAGAATTGTTAGCCATTTACCAATGCCTGAATACTATTATTGAGCATTTTAGGGGTGCATAAATGTTTGTTTAAACAGTGTTTGTCACAACCGTTACTTGGTTTTAAATTTATTTTGATTCTTCCTTAAATTATTCAATTTGCAAAACTGAAAGCAGTGTTTTTTACCTTTTTATCATGTTGCTATATTAAAGGTCTATTTTGATATAGCTATTGAAACATTTTAATTTACACCCTCCAAGATTCTTCAATAAATCGCCAGTTTTCTTCAATAAATTGGTCAATTTCTTCAAGAGATTGGCAGAGTTCCTCAATAAATTGGTCAATTTCTTCAAGAGATTGGAAGAGTTTCTCAAAAAATTGGTCAATTTCTTCAAGAGATTGGCCGAGTTTCTCAATAAATTGGTCAATTTCTTCAAAAGATTGGCTGAGTTCCTCAATAAACTGGTCAATTTCTTCAAAATATTGGTCAATTTCTTCAATAAATCGTTCGATTTTTTCAAAAAACAGATCTATTTTTTCAAGAAATTTGCCTATTTTGTCAAATCAGACAGCTTTTTGGGTAATTTACGCATAAGTATGAGCAAAACTGTCATTTTGGCTGAAAAATATTTGGTTCTTATCAAAACCGCAAAAGCACCCTATTTACCGATAGTTTTATACCCTTATTTGAGAGCACAAATGACATGTTTGCGCCAGCGTAGGAAAATATGGGGGGAAAGAATTTTGGTGTGATTATGTTCCATACAATAGTAATGTATAAGATTATTGGTTTGGAAGTGAGTAATATTTGTGACTAAATTATTAGCTAATTGGTAAGGTACTGCCAACAGTTGTTTTCTAGACTTTACTCAATTAAAACTTAGCACTATGCACTTATAACAGACTAATTATTAGGCCCCCGCTTTACCGCTATTTCAACCTGCTTTGGAATTATCAGCTATTTTCGTCCGCATTATGGAAGAAAATTTGGCAATCAACGAAGCTTTGACTAGCTATCCGAAAGAGAAAATTAATATTCTTTTTCTGGAAAACATTAGCGACAAAGCCGTACAATATTTTATAAACCAAGGCTATACCAATGTAACCAAATTAAAAGGGGCTTTGAGTGAAGAAGAGTTAATAAAAGCAGTGAAGGATGTGCATTTGTTGGGCATCCGATCTAAAACCCAAATCACTGACAATGTACTATCGGCAGCTAAAAAATTGCAGGCCATCGGCTGCTTTTGTATAGGTGTAAACCAAGTAAATCTTGCTGAGGCAACCCGCTTAGGTGTTTCTGTATTTAATGCGCCTTATAGCAATACACGCAGCGTGGCTGAGCTAGTTATCGGGCTTTCTATTATGCTCATCAGGCGCATACCTGATAAAAACAAAGCCGCCCATGAGGGTATTTGGATGAAAGAAGCCAAGGGAAGTTATGAGCTTAGGGGCAAGACAATTGGTCTAGTGGGTTATGGCAACATTGGTTCTCAGGTTAGTGTAATTGCGGAAAGTTTGGGAATGAAAGTGATGTTTTATGACACCGAAACTAAATTGCCCTTGGGTAATGCCACACCTGCAAAGAATTTAAAAGAATTAGTGGGTCTCGCAGATATAGTATCACTGCATGTGCCTGAAACCCAACAAACTAAAAACCTCATTAACGAGGAAATTCTAGCAGCCTTTAAGCCAGGAGGCATTTTGATTAACTACGCTAGGGGAGAAGTGGTGGATATAGAAGCATTAGCCACCGCCCTAAAAGAAAACCGCTTAGGTGGTGCAGCAATTGATGTATTTCCTTGGGAGCCTGAAAAAAATGGAGATAGTTTTCAAACCCCTTTACAAGGTTTGTCCAACGTAATCTTAACCCCACATATAGGCGGCAGCACCGAAGAAGCGCAAGAAAACATTGGCGAAGATGTGAGTGCTAAGCTGTATCAATTCTTAGAAAAAGGAATTACCAATGGTTCGCATACGGTACCAGCTATTGGTCTTCCCCCAGTTCAAGGTGCACATCGTTTGTTGCATATTCACAACAATGTTCCTGGTGTGTTGAGTGCCATCAATACCGAATTAGCCAACCACCACATCAATATTTTAGGTCAATACCTCAAAACCAACGATAGCATTGGTTATGTTGTGTTAGATGTGGACAAGCAATTGTCTGCACAAGCGGCTGAATTGCTTCGGAATGTAAAACATACCATTAAGGTAAGAATGTTGTATTAGACTGATAATGCATCACTTGGTTTTGCTGGAAATGCTCGAATATTTCAATTAATAGAGTTGTTTTATCACTTTTTTTACCCTGTAGAGAAGTTGCACCGAACGTCTCTACAGGGTAAATCTTCTTGCAAATGCATATAAAGTGATCCTCTTTTCAGTATGGAAATAGCTAGCTTTTATTGGATAAAAGAACGACTATTTTTTTGCATTTAATATTCCCAAGGCATTAATCCCATCAGAATTTTATCAACGCTTTGATTCCGTTCTGGGACTATACACTAAATGATAACTGCGTAACTGATAATAAAAGGGACATACCAAGCTAGGCTGTTACTGGCTTATTGTATTAATCAAAGTCAAAAAATAAGCAAACAGAAAAAAGGGCAAATCCTTTTTGTTGGTTGCTTTTTTATGATTCAACAAAGGCAAGGTCGTTAATGTGTCGATTTTTTTTGGTGGTTTCCCAAATAAATAATGCATTTTATCTCATTCCCAATTAAATTTACTTCACGCTCGTTTTTTTTGAACGTTATCTTATCTTGAACTCAAGGTTGAAAAAAGAAAATGAGGTTC
The DNA here is from genome assembly GCA_027486835.1 of Chitinophagaceae bacterium. GTDB lineage: Bacteria > Bacteroidota > Bacteroidia > Chitinophagales > Chitinophagaceae > Parasediminibacterium. The sequence goes on along the minus strand of JAIXOJ010000119.1, from coordinate 11,760 downwards.
AATAATTAACTGCTCAAAAAAAACGAACTGATTGCTTTGCGAGGGAAATAGGATTAGCTATTATCAAGTGAAAAACCGAATGAACAATGCTACTGTAACTGTAAAATGTATATAATTTATGAATGAAGGATTTAATCAACTTATTGAAGCTTTGGCATTGTCGCCAGATAATATTCCACTGCGTCTTCATTTGGCAGAACTTATGGTAAAAGGCTCTTTATTGGACGAAGCCACAATTCAATATCAAGAGGTATTAAACCGCAACTATGGTAATGAGCGTGCAAGAAAAGGATTGGCTAATATTTATTACAAACAGAAGAAATATTCTGCCGCCATTATGGTATATGAGGCGTTGATGAACGATAATATGCTAATGGGAGAGGAGATGTTACCTTTAGTTAGGTGTTTAATAAAAGAAAATTCTCATGCTGAGGCGGTGGAAGTGTATAAGAAATTATTGAAGCAAAAACCGAATTTTAAGGATGAAGAAATAGATAAGGTCTTGCGACTCTCTAATACAGGTAATAAACTTCGCTCAAAGGACAATGACGATTTCGATGAAGATGACGAGGATGACTTCAATGGTCAAGATGAATTTGACGATTTTGAAGGCTTTGATTTTTTCATGGAGAAACCCAACCTAAAATTTGAGGATGTAGGTGGAATGGATCAGGTGAAAAAAGAAATTGCCCTAAAAATAATTCAACCCATCAAAAACCCTGATTTGTACAAAGCGTTTGGTAAAAAAAGCGGCGGTGGAATTTTGTTATATGGCCCTCCTGGTTGTGGAAAAACCTATTTGGCCAAAGCTACCGCAGGAGAAATTGATGCCAAATTCATCAATATCGGTTTGCACGATATTTTAGACATGTGGATGGGTAACAGCGAAAAAAACCTACATGAAATGTTTGTTCAAGCACGTGAAAATGCCCCTTGTGTACTGTTTATTGATGAAGTGGATGCTATCGGCGCAAAAAGAAGTGATATGAAGGGTTCAGGTGTACGGCATATTATCAATCAGTTTTTGGCTGAAATGGATGGTGTGGAGCACAATAACGAAGGTGTATTAGTACTCGCTGCTACTAATGCACCATGGGCTGTGGACAGTGCATTCCGCAGACCAGGTCGCTTTGATAGAGTCATTTTTGTTGCACCTCCAGAATTGGATGGTAGGGCTGCAATATTAGCGCAACACCTCAAGGATAAACCCACCGAAACCATTGATATTGCGGCTATAGCTGCTATCACCTCCGGCTTTTCAGGTGCCGATTTAAAAGCAATAGTTGAGCTGGCTACAGATTATAAATTGGAAGATTCCCTGTTGAAAGGAAGTATTGTACCAATCACCACTACTGATTTATTGAAAGCAGCCAAGCAACACAAAGCCACCACTGCGGAATGGTTTGAAACAGCTAAAAATTATGCCGTTTACGCTAACAAAAGTGGATTGTACGATGATGTGTTAAACTATCTTTCTGATAATTCCGAGAGGGAATAATATCGTAAACTGAATAACGTAAAGTAACTATTTGCTTACCAATTGAAATAAAAAAGGCTAGCCAACAATTGTTGGCTAGCCTTTTTTATTTCCTTCAAAATTCAAACTGATTATCCCTCCGACAAGCTTTTTACTAATACTAAGGCTTTTGGAAATGCCTCACTAAAAAAAGCTTCAAATTGCTCATTGGTATCTGCCTCCACTGTAAGTTGTGTGGTGCCATCCGCTTCTTGTAAAAAGTAACATTCCTTGGCTCCACCCCAATCTTGGGCAACTAGTTGCCCATTACAAACTTCTCCTTCCTGCCTAAAAACCATTGTACGGTAGGGTTGGTTTTGTTCTATGATAGCGTACATGCCGTTGTTTTCAGGATCCAAAAATTGAATCACATCCCCTTCTTTCCAGTTGCTTAGGGCGTGTGAACCCTCCCCAAAAGGAACTGTCCATTGGCGGTAATATGTATCTGACCATAAAACCTCCCAGACTCGTTCGCTATTTGCCGAAATGACGATGGTGTACTTAATTTTCTTCATGATTAGTTGATTTGTTATTGGTATATATTGATTCTTTGGGCGTTATTATAAATCTGCGATAATGAATTTGTTCATTTTCATCATGTTCTGTACTACGACTGCAGATTTTTCTGGGTCTGACATCAGTTTACCTAATATACTCGGTACAATTTGCCAAGAATGCCCAAAAGCGTCTTTCAACCAACCACATCGCCCAGGTTGGCCATCTTTGGTTAAGTAATTCCAATAGTGGTCTATTTCTTCCTGTGTATCGCAGGTTACTACTAAAGAAACAAAATCACTAAAAGCGGTTTCATGTGTGTCAGGGCTGTCCATAACCATAATGGTGTAGCTACCCAATTGAAATTGGGCATGTTTAACCCAATTTGTTGGAAAACCCTCTTCTTGTGAATAATGTAAAATACCCTCCACTTTAGATGGTTGAAACAATTGGGCATAGTAAGTAATGGCAGCTTCTGCTTTGCCACAATTGATCCCTGCAAATTGGAGTGAGGTGCAAATTGTTGGATTGTGTTCTTGCTTCTTACCTGTATAAATCTGCCAAGAAACCCCAAATTTATCTCGCAACCAGCCATATTGATTACTCCAAGGATAGCTTCCAATGGGCATTAGTATCTCCCCACCAACTAGAAATAAATCCCACAAGTTTTTGGTATCTTCTTCTGTTTCATACCACACAAAAAATGAGGTGGCAGCCTTTATACCAAACTCAGGTGCGCCATTCAAAGCCATAAAGGGTTGACCAGCTAACTTAAATGTGGTAACAAATGGGTTTTGTGCAATAATGGAAGAATCGCTAAAAGCTGCACAATAAAAATGAGCGGCTTCTGAGCTGTTACCCTTCATCCAAATACTGGGAAATATGTCGTGGGTCAAAATGATATGTTTATGTTTTGAAAGAAATGTTTATACTAGTACTATTGAAATAAATAGGCTTTTAGTGGCAAAAAATTGACTGCAATTTAATGATTAGAAGCACCTTCAACTTGGGCCTTGAAATTATTCAGAATGGCTTGCCAACCCATTTGTTGTAGTTCGATACTGTTAACTGTTTCAGCCTCAAAAGTTTCAGTTAGGGTGGTCAATCCATCTTGTTCTGTAAATTGAACAGAAACCTTTCGATTGTCCGCCATTGTATATTCAATGGTTGCGAAATCCTCAACTTTAGTATAAACACCAGACAAGTCAAAGCCGAAACTTCCATCTTTCGCCTCCATCCTAAAACTAAATTGACCTCCTACTTTCAAATCGATAGTAGCTGCTGGGCAATGCCAGTCGGGTGATGCGGCGTTCCATTGCATAATGTGAATAGGTTCAGTAAAATGTTGCCATACCGTTTCTACAGGGGCATTAACTGTGATGTTAACCGTAATTTTTTCGTTTGATACTGCCATAATAATGTGTGGTTGTGAAAAAAAATTGTGGATGCGAATTAAAGGATTATTAAGATACTTATTGCTGAATTATTGGCACAAAAAAAAGCTAGTATTCATTGCTGAACTACTAGCTTTCTCAAAATGCTAAATACTAATTTGAATAGAGTGAATTCAAAGTACTGTTTCTATTAAAACACTTTAAATCCTACTCCAATTTGAATTTGTTGACTTTTCCAAGAATCAGTACTTGGAATGTCGCTAATGTTCGATAAACCTAAAACGTACCTACCATAAACCCTCAATGAACTAATGTGTACTTGTACACCAGCGACGGCTGCAAATTCTCCACCCTTAAATGCGGATTTCCCATTATCAACCAAGCTTTGATCTTTATTCATCAAAATACTATACTGTGGTCCTAAGTTGAGGGTAATAATTTTTGCCACATTGTACCTAAATAAAACAGGAATAGATAAGTAGTTAAGTTTCACATTCACATCATTTGGTAATGTAGGCGTGCCAACATTAAAGCTAGAACTTGTTTGGCTAAACAATATTTCTGGCTGTACACCAATCTTGCCTAACAAATCAACTTCTGCCCAAGCACCAGCTTGATACGATAAATTGTAACCACTTTTAAAGGATTCGCCTGCTATTTTCGTTCCGATAGCACCAGCTTTAATCCCTAGTTTTAAACTTTGTGCATTTGAAAAAATGATGGTTAACATCAAACTTAATGAGAGGATAATTCTTTTGTTCATAATAAATATTTTTTTGCAATTTTAAAGCAGGAATGCTTGCCAAAGCATGATTTTGTATTTAGGTTATCATTTTTAACAGTTTTCTAGTTTTGGTGTTTACCATTGAAAATTGAAAATACGTTAGGATGTCAAATAATTTATCACAAATAGAAATCGATAGAGTCATTGAAATGGCTTGGGAAGATAGAACACCATTTGAAGCAATACATTTCCAGTTTGGGCTAAATGAGCAAGCTGTTATCCAGCTTATGAGAAACAATAGTAAACCTTCTAGTTTCAAAATGTGGCGTAAACGGGTGCAGGGTAGGGCAACTAAACATGCATTACTAAGAAGTGTGGGTGTCAATCGTTTTAAATGTTCGCTTCAAAAAACCATTAGTTTGAATAAGATTAGTAAAAGATAAGGTTTAGCTTTAGGGCTATTTTGTGCTGTTCCCTTTTATTGTCCACTTGGAAATGAAAGCCATCCACTATTGTTAAGATTTAATTGCTTCTACTCTTAGTAGTAAGGGAGTAGTGCGTTAAAATGTAAAGATGTGCCTAATCGAAGAAATTAATTCTCATTTCGATTTACATTGCACGCCAACCCTTTAAAAGACCCCAAAACTCAAGTTTAATTTATTGTTTTTTATGAGTAAATATTTTACATCATTTGTAGGTTTTTTTCTTTTATTCCTTAATACTAATGCACAAGTCAAAATTCTTTTTGATGCCACTAAAGCAGAGACCGCAGGTAGTGCTAATTGGGTGATTGACGCCGACTTAAATAATTTAAACTGGCGCAATAATGGTATGGTAACAACAGGCGGCACTAAAGCCAATGCGCAAACTGTACCTACTCCGTTACAAAGCACCATTACCACAAGTACAACTGATACCTTTTGGACAGGCGCGCTCTCTAGTTGGGGTATTGATTGCGTAAAAAAAGGATATACCGTTGCTAGTTTACCTTATAATGGTAAAATCACTTATGGTAGCACCACTAATACCCAAGATTTAAGTAATTATCAGGTATTCGTTATTTGCGAACCCAATATTTTATTCACGGCTGCCGAAAAAACGGCTATTATCAACTTTGTAAGCAATGGTGGTAGTCTGTTTATTATTGCCGACCATGCAGGTGCCGATAGGAATAACGACGGAGAAGATTCTCCAACAATTTGGAACGATTTGTTTAATAACAATGGAATAAAAGTGAACCCTTTTGGTATCTCCTTCGATACTACCAACCCTAATGGAGGTGTTTATCCGTCTGATTTTAGCCAAACGAGTAATAAAGTACTTACTAGTGCTAATCCGATAACCAGAGGTACGTTTGGTTCAGTTACGAAAATTAGATTTTCTGGCGGTACGGCCATTACATTGAACACTACTGCTAATCCAACTATTAAAGGAGCCGTTTATGCTACACAATCTTCCGTGGGAAGCAGCAGTGGGGCAATGGTTGCTTATGGTAGTTATGGAAAAGGAAAAATCGTTGCTATTGGTGATAGTTCACCTGAAGATGATGGTACTGGGTCTGCCGTTAGTACCCTTTATAAAAATTATTCTGGTGATCCTGTGGTTGGTGATAATCATAGAACCCTTTTGATGAACGCCATCATTTGGCTTGCAACCCCCTCTTCCCTTCCTATTAAGTTTATTGATTTCAAAGCCACAAACAAAGCTGGTGTTTCCACTTTTCAATGGTCCACAGATGAACGTAATTTCACAGGCGAATACTATCAACTCGAAAAATCCCTTGATGGAGTCCATTTTGAATTAATTGGTGCTCGTATTCGTGCCTTAGGCAGAAAAGCCGTGGAAAATTATCATCAAAACCTACCAGAAATAATTAGTGGTTCGGTTTATTATAGGGTTGCAGCTATTTCAACTCATGGCGGTATTGCATATAGTAGTGTTGTTCGAGTAGTTCCGTTTGAAAATGAGCAAACTAAATGTTCAATTTTCCCAAATCCAGGTGCTGCTAAGTACAATGGGGTTTACAGTATTAAAGGTGTTAGTCCTGGTTCAACAATTATTATTACCAATATTTCTGGACAAGAAGTATTTCAAACCAAGGCCAAAACAAATAACATTCTTTGGAATGGTAAATCAAAAAACGGCGGCAATCTTGTTGCTGGTATATACATGGTCAGTGAAAAATCAGGAAACAGTAATTGCAAAACAATCGGGAAATTAATTATAACAGATTAGGATAGAGAGTGCTACTTACTTGTGAAAGATAGTTCTAGCTTAATAATACTAACTAGACAAAAAAAGGGTTGCGGTGCATCAAGCATCACAACCCTCTTTCTTTTGAAAACTATGTTTAATCGTTCATTAAATTGGAACTACCAATCTAAATCCATTACCGTGAATGTTTACTATTTCCACATTAGGATCATCCTTTAGGTATTTGCGAAGTTTGGCAATGTAAACGTCCATGCTTCTACCATTAAAGTAAGTATCGCTACCCCATATCCGTTTCAAAGCTTTTTCCCTTGGAAGTAAATCATTTCTATTTTCAGACAACATCCTCAATAAATCGTTTTCTTTTGGGGAAAGCGTTTGGGTTTTGTCTTTAAATTTCAATTCTCTTAGTTTGGGGTTAAAATGAAACAAGCCTAATTCAAATTCCGCAGCTTCGCTTTGTCTTACTTCTTCTTCGTTTCTTTTTAAAATAGCTTTGATTTTCAACAATAAAACCTCACTATCAAATGGTTTTACAATGTAGTCATCAGCACCCAATTTATATCCATTAATAATGTCGTCTTTCATTGTTTTTGCACTTATGAAAAACAAGGGTATTTCTGGATCAATGTCCCTGATGTCTTCTGCCAATGAGAACCCATCTACATTGGGCATCATCACGTCCAACAAACAGATGTCAAACTTTTCCCTTTGAAATGCTGCAAATCCAAGTCGTCCATCTCGTTCTAAAACAACCTCATAGTCGTTTAGCTCTAAATAGTTTTTTAACACCATGCCTAAATTGGAATCATCTTCACATAACAAGATTCGATATTTTCTAACGTCCATAATTTTAAATTTTTACAAGTTAAAGATAACTGTTAAACGGATTTTGTGTCGCGAAGGCTTACAAGATTTTGTTAAAAGGATAAATAAGGGGAAATTGATGGCATAAATAGGTTGGGGTGAGATAGGGGAAATATATACTAATGCTAAATGTTGGTATAAACACTATGAGTAAATAGCGAATTAAATCATTTGTTTCTCTTTTTTACTATTCTCTAAATATTTTGGCTAGTGCATAGCTAATCATTCAAAAGGTTAATTGTCGGTTTGGGGAGATTGTTGTTTACCACCCTTTTCTAGCTCCCCAAAGCCTAATCTTTGCGAACGAAGCCGTTGCCGTTCTTGTAACTCTTTTTTTATAAAAGCAGTGAAGTTACGGTCAGCCAAAAAAACTTTATTGGCCCTTTCATCCGATTGTAAAATTCTTTTGAACTCTAAACTATATTTCTTTTTCACGGCTAAAGCGCGTTCTTCAAATGCTAAGACATCGTCCTTTGCATCTTTTTTTGTTTTTTTAAGCTCATCTAAATAAGCATTATAAACTGGCCAAAATTTTTGGGCATCTTCGCTAGTAAGGTTCAATTCCTTTGTTAAAAAAGCAATTTTAATGGCTTGAACACAAGAGACTTTATTGGGGTTTTGTGCAACTAACGAATGTGTAATAAATAAGAATACGAGAAAAAAGGTTCGAGTGCTTTTCATAACTTTTGGGCTATCTAAATGTAACGTTAAATGCCTTTCCTACTAACTGGATTGGCTACAGAGTCTTGTATGTATTGAAACAATTCATCGTCTGAAACAAGTTGAATCCTTGGTTTTGGGTCAACATTTTGCTCCTCTTCAAAAAAGACCACTTCTGAATTAATCATTTGGTTTTCATTGTTGAGATACCAAATGAGTTCTTCGTCGCTCACCGTGCGAATAGAATGATCAACATTTTTCTGTTTAAAAGATAAATCTCTTTGTTTTGGATTTTCGTTCCGGTTCAAAACAAAAAGACTAAAAACCAAAACACCTGCAATAGATGCAGCTACTGCTATTGTTAACCATAATTTTTTGCTACGAGGGGATGATTTGAGGGGAACTACAGGGGTTGTTGTAGCGTTGTTTTTTTGTGTAGCAAAAATTTGGTTTTCAAAATAACCTTCCGATACTTCGAAGGGTAATTGCCTTGGTACTGTACTCAAAACGGGAGCAACATCGGCTAATTCATCATGATTAAATTGGGAAGGCTGGGTGTTTTGTATTAAATGAAGTAAATCGGTTGAAAAGTTTTCAAAATAACCTGCAGGCAAATCGAGTACTGCTGATTCTATGCGATTTGGTAAGGCAACTGGCACGGAGTCTTCCGTTTTTTCTAATATTTTTGTTACATCAACAATTAGCGTATCAAAATATTCCTCAGGTATTGAATAAGATACCATTACCCCTTTTGGTAAATTTTCTGGATTGTTTTTTTCCAAACTATACAATGATATTTCTTTTGCACTATTCATTTTACGGCTTACTGACTTGATAAGGTTGCTTTTGTTTAACTAGTTTAAAATATACTGCTCAATTTTTTTTGCGGCATGATGATAACTTGCTTTCAATGCACCTTCACTGGTTGACAATATTTTACTCATTTTCTCATAAGGCATCTCATCAAAATAACGCAGGTTGAATACCAACCTTTGTCTTTCTGGTAGTTTTTGTATAGCTAATTGTAGTTTCCATTCTAGTTTGTTAGCATCAAAATTCTTATCTGCCTTTATCATATTACTTAATCCGTTGTCTTCATCTCCTAAGCTCAACGTTGCTTTCTTTTTCTTTTGTTCCAAAAAAGTAAGGCATTCGTTGGTAGCAATTCGATATAACCAAGTGTATAACTGACTATCCTCCCTAAAGTTGATGAGTCCTTTCCATACTTTTATAAATACATTCTGCAACAAATCGTTGGCATCCTCATGGGATACCACCATCTTGCGGATGTGCCAGTATAGCCGTTCTTGGTATTTTTTCACAATGGCAGTATAAGCTAATTCTTTCGTGGGGGCATCCCTAAAAAGATCTAGTAGCTCTCTATCTTCTACATGCATGCAATCTATTTTAGAATTACTCCGCAGTGACTTAGGGGTAATTGATTCGTTTAAAGCAATCGTTAGAACTTGGGTATTGATGGTAACCTACTATAAATGAGCAAATAGGTTAACAGTCTTATCGAAATGAATACAATCATCACAGAGCTGCAATTTAGCAGAAACTGGTTTTTGATCATTCATTTTTGGCATACAAATCATTATTTAGCTACATCAATCTTCACTTTTTTATTTTTTATTTTTTCATCTTTTATTTTTAGTAACAAGCTATTCACCTTGTTTTTCTTAATGGCAACAAAAGAAAAAAAGTCTTTCACCTCAATCTGTCCAATATCCTCCTTATCAAGCATTCCTTTTTTGGCACAGAAACCTACAATGTCTATTTTATTCACCTTGTCTTTTTTTCCTGCGGCAATAAATAAGGTACTCCACACTGGTTTATTAGGTAAGCTGATTTTTTCAGGAAGGGTTAACAGTTCAGGTTCATCCACTATATAGGGAGGTATCGTTTCGGCTTCGGACACCAATAAAATCACTGTTCCGCTTTTTTCCATTCTCGCAGTACGGCCATTGCGGTGGGTATAAATTTCAATAGTAGGAGGCAAATGGTAGTGAACAATAAACCGGATACCCTCTATGTCCAAACCCCTTGCAGCCAAGTCAGTAGTAATAAGCGTATTGGTGGTGCCATTCCTAAATTTACACAAAGCACTATCGCGCTCTTGTTGTTCAAGGGCACCATGATAGTATTCGTTGGAAATATCCAGTTTTTTTAAAGCCGCACTTACGCGCTCCACCGATTCCCGATGATTGCAGAAAACTATCGTTGGCCTATTGCCGATATGGCAAATGAGTTGGAACAAAGTGTCCACTTTATCCTTGCTAGATGAAATTACCTTTTGTACAATGAGTTTGCCCGACTCAATCTGATTTTCGGATAAAAAGTGTAAACGATGCAGTTGGTTCAAGGGCAGAAAAGAAGGAATATCCACTGCTTCGGTTGCGGAGGTAAGCAAGTGTTGGCCAACGTTCTTTAGACTTTCAACAATAAAAGCCAACTCCGTTTGAAAACCCAGTTCCAGCGACTTGTCAAATTCATCTAACACCAATGCAGTAATGGCATCTACTGTAATACTACCCCTCCTAATGTGGTCGCCAATTCTTCCAGGGGTACCCACAATTACTGCTGGTGGTTGCAGCAAATTGTTTTCCTCCGTTTCCCGCTTGTGGCCACCATAACAGCTAGTTATTTTATAGCCAGTACCCATTTTTTTAAAAACCGTTTCAATTTGTTGAGCGAGTTCCCTAGAAGGTACTACAATCAAGGCTTGGGTATTTGGATTAACGGGCTGAAGATTTTTTACAATCGGTAATAAAAACGCCAGTGTTTTACCAGAACCTGTGGGAGATAACAGTAGCACGTTTGGGTGTTGGTCGTACGCTTCAATGGCAGCCAATTGCATGGCATTGAGTGCCGTTATTTCAAACTGCGCCAGTATGGAGGTAATCGAAAAATTGATAGGTTGCATTCCGTCAAATATATACGCTTCTAGGGTGTTGTCTGGTACCGAATCGTATATAGCGGGTGTCATTGTGGATTTGTTATTGATTGTTTATTATAAAACCCTAGCTATTTGTAAAGCTGTCTGGTGTTTTTTTGAATAAAGAATCAACTCAACACTGCTTAACCTTTATGCCATAAGCTTTATCGATTGGCAAATGAGGTAAGTAAATCCTTATGATTTGCATTCGAGATAAGCCTTTAGGTTCATCAAGTCCAAATGGGAATTTAGATTTGGAAATACGCATTTTTCTATGCAAGGGACATGCCCAGCGGAACATGTCGCCCTGCCAAACGGGAGTTTGGCAGACGCTCGGACGTAGTTAGGAACCTACGCCCAGCAGGAAGCTGGATATTGAAGGCTTTACTTGGACTGATAAAGACGAGATCGCTCAACAATTTACAATACATAGTTCATTTTATAATTTTTCGATATCGTCCATTGTTAGCCCGGTCAGCTTGATGATATCCTCTACTTTTAGTCCCATTTGTTTTGCAGATTTTGCTATTTCTATTTTTCCTTCCAACTTTCCTTCCAACTTTCCTTCCAACTTTCCTTCTAACTTTCCTTCTAGTTTTCCTTCATCAAAAGCTGTGTCTATAACACCTTTTAAGTCTCTGTAGATTTTCAAGCTATTTTCATAATTTATCATTTCGGCTTGTCCAAATTTGGCAAGTTCAGCTTTCGCAAAAGCTTGATTAAAAACTTCATCAGCAATAATTGCTGGTATTGACTGAAAATCTTCCAAATGTTTGATAAAGTAGAGCCATTTGTCCAAACGTGTTTCAAGCTCCGTTTCTGTTCGCTTGAAATTGGGCATTTCAAGGTAAATGAAAGTCAATTTATCGTAGAATGTTTTGCCATGTTGGTTTTTTAGTTTTATGGTATGTACCACTTCGTTTTTTTCCAATTCGGTTTCATAGTCGTTGAACGT
>JAIXOJ010000106.1 GCA_027486835.1 Chitinophagaceae bacterium | reverse complement strand
TTGTGTATTGATATTTAAATTAACCCTATCATAAGACGCAGTAGGAAAAGTAAAAGAAGTGGAAGGTCCATAAGATCCGATTAGTGAGGCATGCGTAATAGTAGCCCCATTCTGAAAAATCAAACGGGTCGCACTACCACCAATCAATGTACCACCTCTAAATTCCAAACCACCTGTACTGCTAAAGGTTGTTGTTCCTAATGCAGCACTATATGTATTGCCATATTTATTAGTAAAACTAGAATCCAACACTAAGATACCCGCAAAACTAGCCGTATTGCTTGTGTGCGCTAAAGCAATGAGTATAGTATCTGTTGTTGCTGCACCCAAAAGCAATCGCAACTTACAACCGTTTGGAACATCTAAATCAGTGCCAGATGGATTGTTATAACCCACAGCAAAGGTTCTTTTGGCTCCCGTTAAAGCTTGTAGGGTAACTGTGGCCGCACCAGACAACAATAATTGACCAACAGAATCCGAGGGTACATCGGTAACATTTACTGATGAGGTAAAATTTAGCACATCTGTTTTGGCTGGAGATGACCTATTAGGCGACCAATTACCCGCAACACCATAACTACCACTTGCACCACCAATCCATGTGTAGGATTGCTGAGCATTCACAAAAACAATCAACAATAGCATAAAGATGAGTAAAAAACCATTTTTCTTTTTCATATAAAGCAACATTTAAAAGGTATAACAAATTTTCAAAATTAATATCCAGGATTTTGAGGTAAATCATTGGCATTCAATTCACTTAAAGGAATTGGTAACAACAAAAAACTATTCCGAAATTTAGGTAAACTATTGCTCTCGGTTCTGCCTCCAAGCCAACTTCTAGTTGTATTGTCATAAATGGGTAAGCCAATAGGCAAAGTGGGTAAATATGTATCAAATTGGTATTCCATCATCGACTTGCCATCTGGGGCTTGCATCCGAACCAAATCAAACCATCTATGCCCTTCTCCCGCCAATTCAAGGGCTCTTTCATCAATAATTTTATTCCTAAACTGGCTTTGACTTAAACCAGCAGGTAAATTGGCAGGGGTAGTTCTTGTTGTACCATTCGCATTTCTTGCCCTTGTCCTTAATTTATTAAACTCACTATAAGCTATCGTTGTAGGCCCATTAATTTCATTTTCAGCCTCTGCCTTCATCAATATCACATCCGCTAAACGGGTAATAAACAAATCATTTTCACAATTTCTTGCATCTAAAGCTTTACCGTCCCGATACTTTCCTAAGTAGGGTTGGGTTTCTATGATCTCATTACTAGTTGTTGAAGCTTTTAATATGGGGAAAGTTATAACAGTCCTAGGTGTTGTAGATAAATTGAACCATCTGGTTAAAAAAGTAACATCCGTGCGATAATCATTTTGGTAATCTCCAGTAGAATATCGTTCAGCAAACCATGGCTGTACCCTTAAATTTCCACTTCCTGTTTTATTTACGCCTGTCGCAGCTACATTAGGCATCGTACTAGGCATAAACATAGTGGCAAACTCTGAACCCAATGAAGTAGCGTTTGCTACTTGGTTGTCTTTAGTAAACTGAATGCCAAAAATTACTTCTTGATACGCATTGCGCTCTTGCTCTACATCCCAAAGGTTATTGTAATTCGGAATTAATGTATATTGATTAGAACTGATGACGCTGTCGGCATAGTCTTTGGCTTTTTGATAAAACGGTGTAGGATCTACGGAAGATGATTTGAGTTTTAACATACTAGCATACGTTAAATAAGCCTTGGAAAGCATGGCAAAAGCAGCCCCTTTAGTGGCTCTACCAAACTCTGTTGAAGGTTGTTTATTTTTAGTATATAAAACCTTTGAAGCATCTGTAAAATCATTAAAAATTTGTTGGTAGATACTATCTGTGGATGTTCTTGGCAGCCTCAGATTGTCGTCAACTAAGTTGGTGGCTTTTAATTTGAAGGGTACATCTCCCCATAGGCGTACCAAGTAGAAATACGAAAATGCACGTAAAAATTTCATTTCGCCTATTGCTCTTGCTTTAAAAGCAGTATCAGCAGGTATGACATCAATTTTATCCAATAAATAATTAGATCGGTTAATAATTACATAAAGAGAATTCCAAAAATTACTGGTTTCAACGGTAAAAGCATCATGTGTTTTGGTTGAATATCTAATTCCATAAGAAGATAGAGGCCTGGTATTAATATCGTCTGCTGTTAGAAAAAAAGAGATTAAGGCTACTTTAAATGCATCGAATGCACTTAACCGAGAATAGGCGCCAACCACAAAATTTGAAATACCTGATGCATTGTTTAAGCTGTTATCAACGGTTAGTGTATCGTAAATATTTTGCTTTGTACATGATAAAGACAAAAAAATAAAAAATATACAAAATGCAATTCTCATGTTGAAAAATTTAATAGATAAAAAATTAAAGTGACACATTAATACCCATACTCACTGTTCTATATTGTGGTATCGTTCCTGTATCAACTCCGCCGTTCAATGTACTATTGGCATTGGCACTTACTTCCGGATCGTAGCCCTTATAATTAGTAAAAGTTAATACATTGGTTGCTGATACAAATGCCTTTGCTGTCTTGATGAATTTGATGACCTTTACATTCATGTTATAACTAAGGGTAATGTTTTTCAGCCGAACAAAAGATCCATCTTCAACCAAGAAATTACTGAGGTTCTGATAAGAATCTGTTTGAGCAGCTCTTGGTGCAGGGTAGTAATTACTAGTTCCTTCACCAGTCCAACGTTTATCCCAAGCCTCTTTTAATATATTGGTACCAGATAAATAATTCAAGTTTGCTAATTGAAACCGATTCAAATTGGCTATTTTTTGGCCTATACTACCCATGATAAAAAATGAAAATCCGAATCGTTGATAGGTAAATTCATTTGTAAGTCCAAAAGTATATTTAGGAAAGGGAGAGCCTAAAATCGTACGGTCATCGCTCGTTATTATTCCATCATTGTTGACATCTTTAAACCTGATATCACCCGGTTTAGGCTTTCCAATTGGTATTGGTCCTTTTGTTATTTCATCCAAATTTTGATATACACCATCAGTAATATAACCATAGAAAACGCCAATAGGCTGACCAACTATTGCTGCGTTAATTGGTTGATTAATAGAATTAATTCCACCAAAATAATTCTTCCCAATAATAATAGACACATCTTTGATATTGGTTACTTTATTAAAATTGGAACTGATATTTCCTGAAATAACCCAACTTAATTTCTTCGTAGGTACTTTGGCAGTAAAATCAAATTCAATTCCTTTATTGGTTAAAGAACCACCGTTTGTGGCGTAAGAAGTAAATCCATTTGATGCAGCAAGTGGTAAATTAATCAACAAGTCATTGGTATTACGATTGTAATATTCTATACTGTATTTGATGATACCACCTAATATGGTTACATCTACACCAATATTATATTGATTGGTTAACTCCCATTTTAGTGTTGGGTTGCCCAAGCCACTTTGGGATATTCCATTAACTATATTTCCACCAAGAACGGTTCTATTGGATCCAAACCGGTCAATATCAGAGCCAATACCAACATTTTGGTTACCTACTATTCCATAACTAGCTCGTAGTTTTAATTCCTTAACGATTTTCTGTTTAGGGAAAAAAGATTCATTATGAAAATTCCAGCCAATAGCTGCTGAAGGAAAGTATGCCCATTTGTTGCCAACAGCCAATCTTGATGCACCATCTGCCCTATTGGTGAATGTTATTAAATAACGGTTGTCGTAAACATAGTTTATTCTACCTAAGAAAGAGGACAATCCCCATTGTTGATAACTATTAGTTGGAATGGTTGAGGAATTGGCTAAACCCAAATTGTTATAACCTAAATCTTGCGTGCTGAAATTACTAGCTTGAACACCAAAACTTTTGTTTGTCCATTCCTGCCAAGTATAACCGACCACAGTATTGATGCGATGTTCAGATGCAAACACCTTGCTAAATGACAAAGTATTCTCCAATAAATAATTGGAATTCTTATTTTCTCCATAATAGCCTACACCATTTTGTAGATCCCCTTGAAAAGTACCTTTTGGTAAATAAGCTTGCCTAGTAGATGAAGTACTATTGTAACCTCCGTTAACTAAAAAAGTAAATGCTTTGCTTATTTTGTATTCCCCTTTAATATTTAACAAATAGACTTCAGACCTCGCCAAATTTTTTGCTTTTTGGATGAGGGTTAACGGATTGCCTGATAAAGCAATATTGGGATCCGACTCATCCCCATTGATAAAGGGGGCAGCGGAAGGTCGATAAGTAAGTGCACCACTTACAATAGAACCAGCAGGGTTTCCATTACTACTATTCTGTTGGGCAGATAAGTTCATATTTAATGAACCAGAGAAACTTGTTGTGATTTTAATTTTTTGTGATAATTGACGTTCAATATTTGCCCTAAAAGAACCTCTTTTGAAATTGGAGTTTTTAACAATTCCCACTTGGTCGGCATAATTGGCTGAAAGCAAGTATTTCATTTTATCTTCTCCTCCCGAAACCGATAATTGATGCTCAGAAGAAATAGCAGTTTGATAAATTAAATCTTGCCAATTATTGTCCGTTTTCAAGTTCGTTTCAATTTGATCCCACTTGAAAGCTGAATCTAGACCACTGTTCTTGTTAGCTTCGTTGGCATAAGCTATAAACTCCGCAGTATTCAACAATTTAATTTGTTTGGGTATTTTACTGAAATCTGTTCTATAATTGTAGTTAACTACATCTTTCCTCAACTTGCCCTTTTTTGTGGTGATAATTACCACACCATTGGCTCCTCTCGAACCATAAATAGCCGTGGAAGATGCATCTTTTAATACTTCAATTGATTCAATATCGTTGGGATTAATAGCAGCCAATGGATTTGCAGCAGGCGATGTGGATGACCAACCATCCGATGACCTGTTGGCAGTCAACGCATCTTCACCAGTTTCCACAGGAAATCCATCTAAAATAATTAGCGGTTGGCTAGAACCACTGATAGAAGACGCTCCCCTAATTAAAAAACTCATGCTTGAGCCAGGAGCACCAGAATTGCTCGTTAATTGAACACCTGAAACACGACCTTGCATGAATTGATCAATAGAAATTGTAGGTGCAGTTTCGCTACCATTGGTGCTAATCTTTGCAACAGACCCAGTTAAATCTGATTTACGAACAGTTCCATAACCAACACTTACAACTACTACATCCTCTAAATTCTTGGTAGAAACACTCAAGGTTATGTTGAGTGATTTATTGTTTTGTACAAAAACTATTTGCTCATTAAACCCAATATGCGTGATTTGTAAAGCTGATTTTGCATCCTTTACCTTTAATTTAAATTCACCTTTGCTATTTGTTACTGTTTTATTAGTAGTTCCTTTTTCACTTATAGTTGCACCTTCAATGGGAAGACCTTTTTCGTCTTTAACTACACCAGTCATTAAAATACGTTCTGCTACATTTTCATTAAATAGAGCCTCTTCAGAAAAAATTGACTTATTTTTCACTTCAGTTGTTGGCTTAATTTTTACCAACACTATTTGATCATTTACAATTTCATATCCAATACCTATTGGTACCAAAAACTCCTGAATAAAATCATATACACGCTTATCAGCAGCACTGTAGGAAACAAATTTTTCCCCATTGATGGATGATGGACTATAATAAAACTTCACTTTGGCAGCTTTTTGTACACTGGTCAAAAGGTTGTTTAATTTTACATGTTCAACAGAAAGCGAAAATCTATTTTCCAACATTTTCTGACTAACCGCATCCGATGCGAAAATTAAATTACCTGATAGTGCAATAAGCACTATATGCATAATCGTTAATTTCATGGCAAGCATTAATGCAGCAACAACTCGTTGCTTTTTTCTCATAATTTTGGCAAGTTTTAGTTAAACAAATGAAACGTGTGACTAAAATGAATAAACAGCAATCTGTTTAGAGGTCATCGAGTGCGCCAACACCTTTGACCTCTTTTTTCAAAAAAATATTATAAAAAACGCGTGGTTATATTCTACTTACATCCAGAACCCGTAATAAGTATCTTAGTACCATTAATTTCGTAATTCATATTTACTGTTAGGCAAATAATTTTAAGCTTTGTAAACAAGTCTAGTTGGGTAATATCCCCAGTAAAAAGGCAATTATATAATTCTGGGTTATCAACCAAAATTTCAATTCCGTAATGCAACTCGAGATATTTAAGCACCTCCGATAATTTCGCACCATTAAATGCAAAAGGAATTTTTTCGGTATCAGGGCTTATGTAGCCATTATGTTCTTTTACTAAAATTGGATTCTCTGATACTGCTGTATGAATAACATTGTCTTTTGCCGTGTAAACTCCCATTTGATTAGGTAATACTATTAATGGGTTCAATTTTTCAGCATTCTTCTCGGTTAACTTTTCCTTGTTCGTATGGTCACTACCTCTAGTATATAGCTGTACTTTTCCAGATTTTACCAACACCTTAGCGTCTCCGTTATTTGCGGTGAAAATGTCAAAACTTGTACCAAACACGCGAGTTACAAGACTTCCCGTGTACACAAAAAAAGGTTTGTTTTTGTTTTTTGCTACATCAAAAAAGGCATTTCCCTCTAAAAAAACTTCTCTTTTATCCTTGCCACCTACACTATATCTAATCATGGATTGTGGCTGTAAAAGAACGGTCGTGCCATCTTCTAATCTTACTTGCTCTGGTTTTCCAGTACTGTTTTGCTTGTATTTAAGCGTAGAAACAGTAGTTGTATTTTTATCTAAAACTCCAAAAAAGAATTTACCCTTAAAAAAAACAGTTGATGCTGCAAACAATAAAAAACAAGCTGCAACCGCAAAAAATAATAGTCTTTTAATAATGGCAGTTTTACTCAATGTTTGGTTGGCGAAATTTTCTGACAATGCAATGTTTCTAACTATTTCATCTGCCACATCAAACGATAAAACTTTGTAGGAATTTTCTTTTGCCTTTAATTGTACAAGTATATGTTCATTGATGAACGCGTCGTATTGGTTTGAAGCAACCATTTTGAAAAATAGGTCGGTATCCGAAGGACTTAACTGGTCATTTAAATAACCGCTCAATAATATGGCAAACTCTTTTTCTTTCATTAAACAAACGTTCAGTAATATTAAGACAACATCCAACCAAAATAGGAGTACGAAAAGGGAACTTTTTTTAAATTTTTTTTTAAGTGACCAAATTTTGCTAAAAAACCTATGCCCGTTAATTGCCAGCTAAAACATTCCCAATTACAATTTATTCATAACTATTATTGTATCATGGATAATTTTCCATTTTTCGGTGGGGAAATAAAATTACTTAGCCTATCGATAATGAATAGCTTGAACTTATATGCAAAGCAACGTAAGTCCGATAGGGGTGAAGCATTTTTTGTATTACTTATTTATAATCAACCAAAATGGTAGTTTGACAAAATAACAATGAAAACTAACCAAATTAAATTATAGGAACAATAATTAGTAACATCCTCAAATGAAAGAAGAGACGATTAATAGTTTTACAGAATTATTGAAATAAATACCAGCACAAGAAATTATAGGCAATAGCGTTTCAAAAATTGAAAGCGAGTTCTCTTTTTTGAAATTCACTACAAGACAATAATTAATAAGTGTTATATAGCTTGTTCGTGCCATTGGAGCAATGCGCCTTTAACCAGAATTGATAGTATTGTGTTTGTGATTGTCGTAATTCGTGCATTAGTGGCAATACCCCCTAAATGGCTTATTTCCTCATTGGAAATATTGAGGTACTTACAGCACTTTATGAGTTATCACCATTAACTGAAAACATTTTTTAGTGGTTTTGATTAAAATTATGATACCGCAGATTTGTTTGTAGTTATTAACTTCTACACCGAAATACTTGTGTGTAATACTTTATTTCTTCCGATGCATTTTTAGATGAAAACCTTAAACCCTATGTTGGTTAAATATTTTCTAACTATCACCAAAGCGTTTGATAAATGCTTTTTAACTGTGAGTGGGGATACACCAAGCTCGGAAGCAACTTCATTAGTTTTCATTTTTTGTACTCTTATCATTTCGTACACCTGTTTTTGATGTGCTGTTAACCCCTCTAGTGCTTTGTCATGTATGCCCCTGTAAGCATTTTTATCTAGGTAATCTAGGTCAGAAAATTCTGCAAGCGAATTTTCGTCAATTGTTTGTATGCTCACTTGATTATAATCTCGGGCAATCTTTTTCAATTGGTTGAAGATTAAATTTCTGGCAACTATGAACAACCAATTTTCAAGTGATTGCAATTCTGTAGCTTTTTTTCGCTCAAACCATAATTTCAGAAAAACATCTTGCACAACCTCCTGCGCAATTAGCGAGGATTTTACCACCTTAATAGCGACACCATATATATTGTTCTTGTGGGTATCATACAAAACCTGAAAGGCATATTGACTATCTTGAGATAGTAAATACAACAACTTTTTTTCATTGTATGGTTGTTTTTCCATGTGCATGGCAAATCAGTTTGGCAACGAAAATAGTGGCAAATAATCAAAAAAAACAAAAACTAGAGAAATATGTGATTTCAACGAATCATTCACTTCTTCTTAAACATTTATTTTTTCTAAGCCTATTCCAATTCAAAATTGATGAGATACAGATTCAATTCTTTGCCCCAATTAGCAAAGAGTAGCAACTAATTCAAAAAGCTCAAAACGCATTATTTCCATTTAAACCTTAAGTAAACTGATCTGCCGAATTTGGGTGCATAAAAAACTTAAATTCTTTCCCCTCGCACTTAGAGAGAGGTTGGGGTGAGGTTTAAACAATAACAGCGAAAAACTTTTATTTACTTCAGAACATTTTCCAAAAATTTATTCCCTAGAAAATCTGTAAACCCTTCTCTGTAACTCTTTTCAGGAGACTGACATTTTTTCGGGTTTTAGGAATTGGCAGAAAAATTGGCAAAGGTGCGATTCAATCGAAAAATTATGGAAGAGAAAGAAATATTGGAGAATACCGACAATTTAGCAAGTGATGCCACCCTAAATACTGACGAAAATGCAGATGCAACTAGTCAATTAAACGAAACAGTGGCAGAGGTAAATGAAACAGATAAATTAAAATCTGAACTTCAAGAACAAAAAGATAAGTTCCTTCGTCTGATGGCAGAATTCGAAAATTACAAAAGAAGAACTGCCAAGGAAAGAATGGAACTCATTCAAACAGCAGGAAAAGATATTATAGTGAGTTTGCTAGACGTGCTTGACGATTGCGATCGTGCTGAAAAACAACTACAATCAAACGCTGATTTTACTATTCAAAAAGAAGGAGTACAACTAGTTTTTAATAAAATCAGAGCTGTTTTACAAGCCAAAGGCGTAAAAGCAATGGAGAGTATCAATAGTGAATTTGATGTAGAAAAACACGAAGCCATCACAGAAATTCCCGCACCAAACGAATCAATGAAAGGAAAAGTATTGGACGAAGTGATGAAAGGCTATTACTTAAATGATAAAATCATCCGCTTCGCTAAAGTGGTGGTTGCCAACTGAATTAGTGCGCCTGCAAAGGCTATTAATTCCATCTTTAATCATTTTAATAAAAATTCTACAAAACGCCATTAACTGGGAATTGTCTTTTGTTCCTAACAATGGAAAGGGCTTATGAAAAGAGATTATTACGAAATACTGGGAGTTTCTAAAGGTGCTTCCGCTGATGAAATTAAAAAAGCCTACCGTAAAGTGGCTATGCAATACCACCCAGATAGAAATCCAGGTGATAAGAGCGCAGAGGATAAATTTAAAGAAGCTGCCGAAGCCTATGAGGTATTGAGCGATGCCGACAAAAAAGCCAAATACGATCGATTTGGTCACCAAGCTTTTGGCCCAGGAATGGGCGGTGGTGGTCGCAGCGGTGGTTTTACGGCAGATGATATTTTCAGCCAATTTGGCGACATATTCGGTGACAGCTTTTTTGGCGGCGGTGGTAGAAGTAGTGGCGGCGGTGGTCAAGCCAGAGGCCAAAGAGGAAGTAACCTCCGCATTAAGATGAAATTGAATTACGAGGAGATTGCCAATGGTGTTACCAAGAATGTAAAAGTTAAAAAGAATGTTGTTTGCGGCACCTGTAGCGGTAGTGGAGCGAAAGATCGAAACAGCGTTCAAACCTGTGGTACCTGTAGGGGTAGTGGTCAGGTGAAAAAAGTGACCAATACCTTTTTAGGTCAAATGCAAACCGTAACAACTTGTTCTACCTGTAATGGTGCTGGACAAACTGTTACAGCCAAATGTGTTACCTGTAAAGGGGATGGAAAAGTATTTGGCGAGGAAACCATTTCAATTGAAATACCCGCTGGTGTACAAGAGGGTATGCAATTGAGCATGAGTGGCAAGGGAAATGCAGGAGAAAGAGGTGGCCCTAACGGTGACTTGATCATTCAAATTGAGGAAGAAGCGCATCCAGAATTACAGCGGGACGGTCTTAATCTAGCCTATGATTTATACATCTCATTTCCTGATGCTGCATTTGGTACAAACATTGAAGTTCCTACTATTGATGGTAGGGCAAAAAT
This sequence comes from Chitinophagaceae bacterium, assembly GCA_027486835.1. Taxonomy (GTDB): domain Bacteria; phylum Bacteroidota; class Bacteroidia; order Chitinophagales; family Chitinophagaceae; genus Parasediminibacterium. The sequence goes on along the minus strand of JAIXOJ010000106.1, from coordinate 7,250 downwards.
TAAGATTCCTGCTGGTACGCAGAGTGGTAAAATATTCAGGCTAAAAGGAAAAGGTTTTCCAGAAGTACAAGGATATTCCCGTGGTGACCAATTGGTATATGTGAATGTTTGGACGCCGCAAGAGTTATCAAGCGAGGAAAAGAACCTTCTAGAGAAACTCAATAAGAGCAGTAATTTCAAACCTAGACCTGACAAATCGAACAAAAGCTTTTTTGAAAGGGTGAAAGAAGCTTTCAATTGATTAACTTAATATTTATTTACGGCTACTCAGATGTTTGAGTAGCCTTTTTTTATCCAAATAATCTACGCTCATGGTAACAAAAATTTTTCCTTTCCTCATAAGTTGCTTTTTTGGTGCGTTTGTTATTGCTCAACCCAAATTGGTAACCAATTTAGATAAAAAATTAAAGGAATCTTCTGGACTTGCTTTCACCAAGCATGGTTTGTGGACGGTAAATGATGGTAAATCCAATTCTATTTATCGTATTGATGAGCAATCTGGCATCATACGTCAAGAAATTATCCTCACAAATACCACCTTTATCGATGCGGAAGGTATTGCCTGCGATCAACATTATCTATATATTGAAGATGCTGGAAACAACGATGGACAAAGAAAGGATTTAAAAATTGTACGCTTAGCCATTGACAGTATTCACCCAACAGAAAAAACACAAAGCCTAACCGCAGAAACAATCTCTTTTATTTACCCAGAACAAACCAACTTTAACCCAGATAAAAAGAACAATAACTTCGATTGTGAATCAATTATTGCTACGAAAGATTCCCTTTTCTTGTTTACCAAACGTAGAGGAGATAACCAAACTAGCTTATACGCTTTACCTAAAAAACCTGGTAATTACAAAGCAGTTTTGAAGAAAACATTCAATGTTTCAGGTTTAATTACCGATGCGGCTATCAGTGACGATGAACGTTCAGTTGTTTTGGTGGGATACCTGAAAGGGCATGTAAAAAGTTTTATGTGGGTATTCACAAATTTTCGTGGATACAATTTTTTTGATGGTTCTAACAAATACGTGTTGTTAAACCAAACAGAAGATACCTGGCAAACGGAGGGAATTTGTTTTGCTAAGCACTCAAAGCTTTTTATCTCTTGTGAAACCACACAGGATCATCCAGCAGGCTTATATGTAATTGTCCCTTAGATTCCAATGCAGTTAAGCTGAGTCGCAATTAGCATACACATTTATGAATAGACCCTTGCTTTAGCAGGGGTTTAGCATTTCCACCTACAAGGGCTTTAGCCCAATTCATTATTATCACACAAGTATTGGGCTGGTGGTTGAGTATATCGAAACCACTTGTCCAATTCTTTATTTAACGACATAATCCCATACACCGTCTTGTAGTCTCGTACGGCTATTTATTTGAGCTTCTTTTGAAATAAAAAATAAAGGCTTTTAATTAGAGTTTTCTTTCTTATTATTCACAAATGCCCAAGCTAACGGTGGCCTAAAAAAAGTGCTTTACTTCCCCCCTAGCACTTGATGCAAGAGTATATGTTTATGCAACAACAGCGAAAAACATATAGGCATCCCATTTTTTTTCAATTGCGCTCTTTTGCATAAGCTTTCCGTTATTTTCGCCCGTGAGTATTAACATTAATAGGAATAAAAAAGGTTTTATAAAACAATTTTCAGTATATGGGATACAAATGGGGTAAAATAGGAAAATTAGTCATCATGGTATTGGCTTGTGTTTTAACTAGTACACAAGGACATACACAAGTAAGAAAAGGCTTGCATTGGTCTAAAGATGGCAATGCTTACTACCAATTAGAAGGAGGAAATATCATTAAGTATTCCTTACCAACATTCTCAAAAGATACCATCGTTCGTAAATCGCAATTACTTAATGAGAAGGGCGCCCCCCTAAAAGTAAAAGACTTTGAGTTTAGCGAAGATGGCAGCAAACTTTTGGTGTATGCTGAGAGCAAAAAAGTATGGCGATACGAAACAAGGGGTAATTATTGGTTATTCGAATTAGCCTCTAAGCAATTTCATCAGTTGGGTAAAGGTCTCCCCCCCTCTTCTATGATGTTTGCCAAACTGTCACCCGATGCTGCTCAGGTGGCTTATGTAAGCCAACATAATCTTTACACCGAAAATCTAACCACCCATCAAATTCAGCAATTAACGCAAGATGGCACCGACCGAATCATCAATGGCACTTTTGATTGGGTGTACGAAGAAGAATTTGATTGTAGAGATGGGTTTCGCTGGAGCCCTGATAGCAAACAAATTGCCTATTGGCAAATAGATGCGCGTAAAATCAGAAACTTCCTTTTAATTAATAACACAGATAGTATTTACTCCTATACTACTCCAGTAGAATATCCTAAAGTGGGCGAAGACCCGTCGGTTTGTAAAATTGGGGTGGTCAGTATTGCTTCTGGTGAAACCAAATGGATGGGTATCCCTGGCGATTCTATACAACATTATATCCCTAGAATGGAATGGGTACAACCAGGGCAACTGATTGTACAGCAGCTCAATAGAAAACAAAATGAATCGATTATTTTATTAGCCAATGCATCCACTGGCGTTGCTACACCCATCTATACCGAAACCAACAAAGCTTGGATTGATATTAAAAGCCGATGGGATAAGGACGACCCAACTGGATGGGAATTCATTAACAAAGGAAAATCATTTATTTGGGTGAGCGAAAAAGATGGGTGGAGGCATATTTACACCATCACAATTGATGGTAAAAAAGAAACACTGCTTACTAAAGGTGATTATGACATGATTAGCCTTGAATCTATAGACCAAGCTAATGGATTTGTTTATTTTACCGCTTCACCTACAAATGCTACCCAAGCTTATCTATATAGAGTGCCGCTAAACGGCTCGGGTAAACTGGAACTCATTTCACCAACCAACCAAAAAGGAGTTCATCGCTACGATGTTTCCCCCAACGGAAGTTTTGCAAGCCACCAATTTTCTAATCACTACACCACTCCTATTAGCGAATGGGTAAGTCTTCCCAAGCATTTAGTGGTGAAAGAAAGCGCAGCGAAGCCAGTAGAACATAGAGATAACTTGGTAGAAATGATACAAGTGACCACTGCTGATGGCATCACAATGGATGGTTGGATGATAAAGCCAGAAAATTTTGACAGTACAAAAAAATACCCCGTCGTTTTTTACGTGTACACCGAACCTGGTTCTTCTACCGTTGCAGACAGTTATGGAAAGGCCAATACCTTCCTATATGGAGGTAATATGGCTGCGGATGGTTACATCCAAATCAGTCTCGATGGAAGAGGAACACCTGTACCTAAGGGTGCGGCATGGCGTAAAAGTATTTATAGAAAAGTGGGTGTTATTAACGTGAGAGACCAAGCAATGGCGGCTAAGAAAATTATAGAATGGCCCTTTGTGGACAAAAATCGAATTGCCGTTTGGGGATGGAGCGGTGGAGGATCTACTACTCTTAATTTATTGTTTCAATACCCTGACATTTACCAAACAGGGGTTGCAATTGCCCCAGTGGCTTCTAGGCTTACGTATGACAACATTTATGAGGAACGCTACATGGGCCTACCGCAAGAAAACAGGGAAGATTACATTCAGGCTTCCGCTATTACCCATGCAAACGGTTTGAAAGGTCACTTATTACTTGTTCATGGTACGGGCGATGATAATGTACATTATCAAAACTCCGAATTATTGATTAATGAATTGGTAAAATACAATAAAGATTTCCAACTGATGAGTTACCCCAATCGTACCCACGGACTTAGGGAAGGGGATGGTACTTTAATGCACCTTGTAACCATGTTTACCAAATACATTCAAACAAATTGCCCTGGTGGTGGGAGATAGAACTGTTTCTATTAGGAACTTCTTTTTAAAAAAGGCAGTTTCTAGATGATCAAGGGGCAATTCCCCTTTTGAGGGGTGGCGGAACGCCGGGGCAATTCCCCTCTCGAGGGGTGCCCGTAGGGCGGGGTGGTTTTGCACAACTTATACAGTAAGAAAAAAGAGCCGCCCTTTTTAAGACTCTGTGTAAAATGAAAGCCTTAACCCATTTATAGAAATACAATTAATTAGATTATAGAGACGCGATTAATCGCGTCTCTACTCCCATACACATAAAACCTATTTTCGTGCAATGAAAAGAATCATTCAACTCTTGTTCGCAACCATGTTGTTAGCATCCTGTAACAGACATAGTATGCCCACAAAGGTTTTTCAAACAGGGGAGGCATCTTATTATTCCGATAAATTCGATGGTCAACCTACCGCAAGTGGCGAAACCTACCGAGCTAATCAATTGACGGCAGCACACCGTACTTTACCTTTTGGAACTAAAGTAACGGTAACCAATTTGGCCAATGGAAAAACTGTGGTTGTTCGTATTAACGATAGAGGTCCACACAAACCTTCCAGAATTATTGATTTAAGCAAAACTGCTGCCATTGCACTTGATATGCTCCGTTCTGGAGTAGCTCAAGTGAATATTGCCATATCCAAATGACCATTAACTATCACTCTTCAAAACTTAAATAGGTATGCTTACTGCAACCGAATTGATTAACTACTACCAAATGTTGCCCCATCCTGAGGGTGGTTACTATAAAGAAACCTACAGAAGCAACTTAGTCATACCCCAAGAATCTTTAAAGGACGATTTTTCTGGTGACAGAAATGTATCTACTGCCATCTATTACTTGCTAGAAAAAGGACAGTCCTCTGCATTTCATAAAATAAAAAGCGACGAATGTTGGCATTTTTATTTAGGCGATACATTACACATTTACGTATTACACGAAAATGGTCAATTAGAAATCATAAAGCTTGGAAGTAATTTACTAAATGGTGAAGTTTTTCAAGCCGTTGTTCCAGCAAATTGCTGGTTTGCCAGTATGCCAGCTTTTGCAAGTAAATTCTCATTCGTTGGCTGTACGGTTGCCCCAGGTTTTGATTTTAATGATTTCGAAATAGCTAAATGTGCCGAATTATGCGAACGCTTTCCTTATCATGCTGCCATAATTGAAACCTTGTGCAAACATTAATTTAAGTGTTTCAAAGGTTAAAACCCCACCTCCATTTATTGCAATAATGCCTATTACCTATAACCTATAACCTAACAACTAACAACTATTACCTACCATCTATTACCCACAAATATTTTTACCACTAAAACCAAACTAATCTAAGTGTTTAAAGAAAGAACTTTTATCGTGGTGCTTTTCTGCGCTATATTAACAATTGCCACCGTTGTTTTGCAATACTTAAACCCTACTGACGGATTTTTAGATGGCGGTCTGATTACAGCAATCCTGCTAACTGTATTGGTGAAAGAAGATATTTACACAAAATTGTTTGGCATTATCAGTTTGCTTTTAATTGGCAGTGCCTTGTTTTATCCTTACGAAAACAATAATAGACAACAAGTAATATTACAACACCTTTTCCCAGCAATTATTGTTATCATAACTACCGTTTCTGTGCTGTATGTAAAAAAACTATACCGTTCAATGGAATCAGAAGAACGGCAATTAAATGCCCTTTTTGAGTTTGCAACAGAAGGTATTTTGTTAACCAATAAAGATGGGAAGATTGTTTTGGCCAATCCAGCCGTTCTCCATCTTTTCCAGTATGAAAAGCACGAATTAATTGGCAAACCTATTGAAACCTTGATTCCCACCCGTTTTCATGCCAACCACGGAGGTCATCGTGCCGGATTTTACCAGCAACCCTCTAATAGAACCATGGGTCATGGGCGGGATTTGTTTGGCAAAACAAAAAGTGGTTCAGAAATTCCTGTGGAAGTAAGCTTAAGTTACTATAAAGAAAAGGATGAGTTTTTTGTCATTGCTTTCGTTGTCGATATTACCCAACGAAAAAAATCGGAAGCTATTCTGGTCGAACAAAAAACGCAACTAGAACAAATTACTGCTACTATTAAAAAACTGAATGCCGAACTAGAGGACAAAGTGGAACAACGAACCCTCATTTTAAAAGAAGCTCTGCAACAATTGGAGATTTCTCAACAAGAATTAAGTGAGGCATTGCAGAAGGAAAAAGAACTCAGCGAGATAAAATCTAGGTTTGTATCTATGGCTTCTCATGAATTTAGAACGCCACTAAGCACCATTCTTTCCTCCGCTTCTTTGGTGGGTAGATATGGCAAAACGGAAGAACAACCCAATAGAGAGAAACATGTAAAGAAAATTAAAGACTCCGTAAAGCATTTGAATGATTTGTTGGAAGATTTTTTATCACTGGGCAAACTAGAAGAAGGAAAAGTATTTGCTGAGGTTTTGGCTTTTGATGTTCATGAATTTGCTGTGGAACTAATCGATGAATTAAATGCTGTCCGCAAGTCAGGACAAAACATCAACCTTACCTATATTGGTGACCGTCTTTTTAAAACAGATAAGCGATTACTCAAAAACATATTGCTCAATATATTGGGCAATGCCGTAAAATTTTCTCCCGAAAACGCAGAGATAATTTTCAACATCGAGCATCAAACCAATGTGTTAGCACTAAAAGTTCAGGATAAAGGAATTGGTATATCGAAGGAAGATCAAGCGCATTTATTTACAAGTTTTTACCGAGGTACCAATGCTGTGAACATTCAAGGGACAGGATTAGGTTTACACATAGTAAAAAGGTATGTAGATATTTTATCCGGTCAAATTGAGTTGACCAGCGAAGTGGGTGCGGGTACTACTATTATCATTCAACTTCCTTTAATGGATGATGAAATGGTTACGGATTGCTAAACTAGTCGGTGATGTGAGAAAGTGGTTTTCAATTAACATCATCGTAGGAAATGAACAAAATATCGTTTCTCGCAATAAAGTATAGGCTGAAATAATTTTCAAAAACTAACAAAATAGGTAGCTGTTGAAATATGTCCATTTTTATATTCCCAACTTTGCGCCTTCTTTGCGTACTAAATATAGCGCACTTAGCGGGAAAAATGCCCATCAAAACGTTTATTGAATAGGTATGTTTTTTTTGTTACAACAACTTGGCTAAAACTTGTCTTTATAGCCTTAATTTTTCTTAAATTCAATTGAAAATCAAATACAGAAGCTGTACAAATAGGTAATTATTGAATAGCACTTTGTATTATCTGAAACACCTTCCTCCCGAGTACTTGCGCCTTCCTCCCGAGTACTTGCGCCTTCCTCCCGAGTACTTGCGCCTTCCTCCCGAGTACTTGCGCCTTCCTCCCGAGTACTTGCGCTTTCCTCCCGAGTACTT
>JAIXOJ010000197.1 GCA_027486835.1 Chitinophagaceae bacterium | reverse complement strand
TTGTTTTTTACTGTCTCGTAATCAAATGAAAACGGTGTCTCTTTTTTCTCTCTCATAATATTTATCTGTTAAAGGTCTACTTTAATTTTGACCTTGACACAGTTTAATTTACACCCTCCTAAGTCTTTCCGCTCAAATCACTCAATATTAATGAGGGAATAGAAACTGAAAATGCATGCTTGTTGCCATTTCATTGCATTATCCCTAAGGCTTCGTTCGTCTTTTTTTCCTGCCAAAAAGTAAGCCCCATCCTGCAATTAATGCAGCCATCAAACAGGCTGCTTTGTACAAATAGTCGCCATTTGCTACGTAAAAACTGATATAGTTACTGGTGGGGATGGGATATTTAATGGTGGCTGCTTTGTCCCAAGGTTGGGTGGTGATGATGTTGCCATAATCGTCTATAACGGCGCTAATACCCGTGTTGGCACTACGGGCAATCCATCTTCTTGTTTCTATTGCTCGTAATCTAGCATACTGTAAATGTTGCTTATGTCCAGGAGTGTTTCCCCACCATCCATCGTTGGTAATGATGGCAACCATGTTGGCTCCTTTTTTTACATAAGTAGAAACATATTCGCCATAAATGCTTTCATAACAAATTACTGGGGCAATTTGATAAGGATTACCCGCAACGCGAAACACCCTACTGCTTTCGCTGCTGCCATATCCGCCAGTAGTGCCGCCAAACTGCTCAAATACAGGTGCTAAAAAGTTTAAGAAAGTGGGCATACTCTCTACGCCCGGCACTAGTTTGCTTTTGTTGTAAAGCTGTGCCGTGTCTGTCTGATGAAGCAATATTGCCGTATTAAAAGCATCGTAGTAATTAACCCCGCTACCATCTTTATGTGCAGAAGTGGTGGCTTTCAATGGCCCATAATTTTTAAAACTTTCAATACCTGATAACAAACTAAGCTTAGGGTGCTTTTGCAACCATTGAAACACGGGTGCGTAAAAACTATCGCGCCACAAATAGTTTTGCCATACGGGGTGGCTCATGGCCGTTTCGGGCCAAACCACCAAATGGGTATTACTATCCAAGGCGGCCTCGCTCAATGCTATCAAGTGGTTTAATTCGTTGAGGGTATTGCTTTCGTCAAATTTCTCGTAGGGGTTAATATTTGCTTGCACCATTACCACATTGCCCGAAGGCATCTCTGCTTTGGGTTGTTTTTTTGCTAGCAATAATGATATAGAAATAGGAAGGGCAATAGCAACAGAAAGGGCAATGAGCCAAGGCCAACGCTGTTTGCTTTGAAGTACCCATCTGCCAATAACAATCCTTACCAGCATGTTGGCTAACAATATCCATAAGGTGCCGCCAGCTACTCCTGTAAACTCATACCATTGTATCCATTGCGTACTGCTAGCAAACACATTTCCCAGCGTAAGCCAGGGCCAGCTCAATTGCCAATTGAGGTGGGCATATTCAAAAAGCATCCAAAAACTACCTAAAGCGAAATAACCCATCAACCGACCTTGCCGTTTCATTACCCAGTAAAACCCACACCAAGGCAAACACATCAGTAAGCTATTGGCCACTATAGCCGCCACACTACCAATGTCGGTGCTGTTCCAAATCCACCAGGTGGTTGCAGCATTGAATATCAACAACGAAACAAAAACATAACCCAAAAAAGACAGTGGTTTTTGCACTTTTTCTACTAGCACCAATAAGGGTACTAATGCAATAAAAATGAGCATACAAAGCGGAGAAACAGGCCAAGCCCCAAACAATAACAATCCTGATAATAAGCTTAATACCCAATACTGCTGCTTTTTCATGCGGTCAAAAATAGCAGTGTTGGTTCATAGGTAAGTATTAAGAGGTTAGTGCAAACTGTTAGGTATTATTTCTATACGGGTTGAAATGGAGTTATGAGTTATTGACAAATTCGAAGCGGCGTAAGATGAATAAGCTTGCTAACCCACTGTAACTAAGTATGGGTGCATAAAAGTTTTCGCTCAAGCCTTGATTGTATCCATCCATTAAACCTGAAACAAAGTTATAGTCAGTGATAAAAAATGCTTATTCCCACATGTTGGCACGATTATTTATTGTTGCGATCGCCCATTCACTCCGTTTCTTAATACCTCTTTTCGCCTTTGCATGAAATTTGATTATTTACTCCCCATAAATTTTTAAGCCATGAAATGTTCTATTAATTTTAATGCTGTATTCATTCTTTCATTTATCGTCAGTGTATTTAGTGCGCCTACTTTACAAGCACAAAGATTTCATGGACACCACGGATATTCAGGCGGCAGAACCGTGGTTGTCAGGAATTATTATAATCGTCCTCCAGTTGTGTGCAGACCAGCAAGACCAATGGTTAATGTGCAAGTGGGTGTACCAATAGGTTATGGTCGTGGTCATTTTGATCCATGTATTGCATACCCCCGCTATCCAGCCCTTGGTCTCCATATTGGGTATCTACCCTTTGGCTATACCAATTGTTTTGTAGGAAATAGTGTATTCTGCTATTACAACAATGTTTATTACCGTAGAGTAGCCGAGCAAGAATATGAAGTAGTTGCCCCCCCACTTGGAGCCAAAATTCCACAATTGCCAAGAAGTGCCAAGGAAGTTTATATTGACGGACATCGGTACTATGAATTTGATGGCACTTATTATCAGGAGGAGCTTAATGCAAACAATCAAGTATTGTATGAAGTGGTGGGTACTAATGGAGTGTTGAACCAAAGCTATCCCCAACAACCCACTTACCAAGCCCCACAAGTGGGCGACGTGGTCTATCAATTGCCCGAAAATTGCAAATTGGTGGTATTAAATGGTGTTCAATACTATGTTTCTCCTAACAATTTGTACTATCAAGAAATTATCAATAATGGTAGAACCACCTACAAGATTGTAGGTAAGTAGTTGGTTGTAATTAGGCAACAATAATCTTTGCTGAATACTCGCAATCGATTACTGATTCATTAAATAAACGATAGCTATCAGACTTTATTAAGAGGTTTATTTAAAAACAAAAATAGCCAGTGAGCATTCACTGGCTATTTTTGTTTGATGCAACAGCCCATTCGCTACATTAATCTTAATGGAAAAATCATTCGAGAAGACCAGTGCAGTATTTCCCCCAATAATCGATCCTTCAGGTACGGAGATGGTTGTTTTGAAACCATGAAAATGATACAAGGCACTGTTCAATTTTCAGCATACCATTTTGAGCGACTGTTTCATACCCTTGAATTATTGCAATTTGAGTGTCCTAAAGATTTTACTCCTGAATTGCTAAAACAGCAGATAGAGACCCTTGCAAAAAAGAACTACCACCACAAACTAGGCAGAATACGGTTGATGGCGTTTAGAGGGGATGGGGGCATTTATGATGTGGTAAGCCCAAAACCAAACTTCCTCATCCAAACTTGGCCAATAAATGAAGCCAATAATTCATTAAACGAAAATGGGTTGATCATTGATATTTATAAGGATACTATCAAATCGTGCGATCGTTTTTCCAACCTAAAAACAAATAATTATTTGGGGTATGCAATGGCCGCTTTGTGGGCTAAAAAAAACCATTTGAACGATGCCCTTGTACTCAATTCCCATGCTCGCATTGCCGATGCAACAATTGCAAATGTCTTTATTATCAAGGCTGGACAAGTAGTAACACCGAGCATGGCAGAGGGATGCGTAAATGGGATAATGCGAAGACATTTAGTGGCAACTTTACCAACCATTAATATACCTATTCAAGAAGGTGCATTAACAGTAGAAGCAATACTTTCAGCCGATGAAGTTTTTCTTACCAATAGTATTTACGGCATAAGATGGGTAAAATCAATACAATCTGTAACCTATCAAAATACCTTAACCACCACCATCTTTAAGAAATTGATTCAGCCACAATGGATATTGAAATAAAGAAAGGGATAAAAAAGAAATTCCAGCGGTTGAAAACAATTTCAAGTACCATTTATTATAGCCCATTTCATAGTATCAGTGGCAATTTATACCCTCAAAAAAATGATAGACTTCATTGCTAAGGGTAATAAATGCACATCTCACCTAAACTCAAATTGACATGGAACATCTTACCATAGAGAATATCAAAACATGGGAGCGATTTTATCGTGCAAACTTTATAAACTGCCTTTCGGGATTTAAAACCGCGAGTCTAATAGGTACTGTTAATGCAGCAGGTCAACCTAATTTGGCCATATTCAGCAGTGTAGTTCATCTTGGTTCCGACCCAGCTTTAATTGGATTTATCAACCGCCCTTTGGCAGCAGCACCACACACTATTAATAATATTGAATCGACAGGTGTTTATACCATAAACCATGTACTCCCCTCCTTCGCAGATAAGGCGCACCAGAGTAGCGCCAAATACCCAGCAGAAGTAAATGAATTTGAAGCAGTGGGCTTAGAAAGCCAATTTTTAGACCATATAAAAGCACCCTTTGTGCTGGAAAGCAAAGTAAAATATGCCTTGTCTTTGGTTGAAATTGTACCTATCAAATACAACCAAACCTTTCTTGTAATTGGGAGCATTACTGATGTATTGATTGATACAACACTGATACAGCAGGACGGCTTTGTCAACCTACAAGAAGCTTCTTCCACCTTGTGTTTGGGTGTTGACGCTTACTTTACAGCCGAAGGATTCGCACGTTATGGCTATGCAAAGCCTAATAGTTCACTGGAAAAAATACAATAAACAACAAGAATACTCCGTTCATAAATAAAGTGTCAACTTTATGAATAATTATGACCCTAACGGAAAATGGGTAGAGTGAAAATATAAAGATGAAATACCTCTAAACACAATAATCAAGGATAATTATTCTTTATTACAAATTGTCCCTCCATTTTCGACTAGATACTACCTTTATATCTTACCGTTTACAGGAAACAAAAAAGTAAAAGCAATAAGCAATGGGCAACTCATCTCTACACAAAATTGAGAGCTTCAAATACAATCCATTTAAGCCCCATAACAATAGTTTCAAGCAATCGATAAATTGCCAAATTGTGATTGCAAAATGACATGTTTGATTGCCAATTTCTATTGAGTGATACCTGTTTTTTACCGTCATCCCCCTATATTCGCCGAAATTTTTAAGAAAGCTTATGCTGAAAAAAATATTAAAATCGTTACTGGTTGTGGCTTTTAGCCTTTGCATGTCAATCTTATATACTGTTACTTATGCGCAAGAACATAGTACAGAAGCTACTTCAGAAACGAAACACCAAGAAGAAAAAGAAGGTGATTTTAATCCTGGTGAGGTTATTATGGAACACATAATGGACAACCATGATTTTCATTTTGCTGAAATAGGGGGAAAACACATTTCTATACCACTTCCTGTTATTGTTTACTCTCCACAACGCGGTCTCTCTACATTTTTGTCTTGCAAATTTGAACATGGTCATGCAGATTACGAAGGCTATCACCTAAATGAAAAAGGTGCAATCATACCAGTAAAACAAGATGGAACAGTTGATGATAACGTGCAGGCGTATGATTTTTCGTTAACCCGCAATGTCGTGCAAATGTTGCTAGCACTAACCTTCCTAGTAGTAGTTGTACTAAACGTAGCAAAAAAATACAAACAAAACGGTGCAAACGTTGCCCCCACTGGCTTTCAAAACGCACTAGAGCCTGTTATCACATTCATTAGAGACGAAGTAGGCAAAAGCAATCTTGGACACAAATATGAAAAGTACATGCCTTATTTGCTTACGGTCTTCTTCTTCATACTTATATGTAACATTTTTGGCCTTGTACCTGGATCTGCCAACGTAACTGGTAACATTGCTTTCACTTTAGTGTTGGGTGTCATCAGCTTTGTTGCCATATTGTTAAGCACTAACTCACATTTCTGGGCACACATATTTAACCCCCCAGTTCCAGGTTTTGTAAAGCCAATTCTACTTATAGTCGAGTTTTTGGGCATTTTCACCAAGCCTTTTGCTTTGATAGTTCGTTTATTTGCCAACATGGTAGCTGGTCACATGATTATCACTTGCTTAATTATGATGATTTTTATCTTTTCAAAATTAAGTATTGTAGCAGGTGTAGGTTTTGCGCCTATTTCTTTGGGCTTCACCGTCTTCATTTACGTAATTGAAATTCTAGTGGCGTTTATTCAGGCTTTCATATTTACCAACCTTACTGCGGTATTTATTGGTCAAGCTTTTGAAGGAGAACACCATGAAGAATCACACACACATCATTAATAATCGCTTTTTTTCATAACAAAAACTACATACAATGTCTTTATTGAACATTTTGTTAGATGGTGGTAGCATTTCCAATGCGGGTGCTGCAATTGGTGCAGGTTTAGCTGCAATTGGCGCAGGTATTGGTATCGGTCAAATTGGTAAAGGAGCTGTAGAAAGTATTGCTCGTCAACCAGAAGCAGCAAATGATATCCGTAGTGGTATGATTCTTACCGCAGCGTTCGTAGAAGGGGTTGCCCTTTTTGCAGTAATTGCTGCCGTATTGGCTATCTTCATTAAGTAATCTTACTAGATAATTTTACTTACAACAAAGCTTACTTAGCTGCATCCAAAGCACAGGGCGATGGATGCAGTTATTTTCTCTCAAACTTTTCTTAGTTATCTAAATTATATGGAATTATTAACCCCGGGTATTGGCTTGATATTTTGGACGTTTTTGGCGTTTGTAATTGTGTTTTTAATCTTGAAAAAATTTGCTTGGGTACCCATCCTTTCCGCGTTGAAAGAAAGGGAAACTAGCATTTCAGATGCCATTTCTTCAGCAGAAAAGGTAAAAAAAGAAATGGCTGCTTTGAAAAACGAGAATGAAATCTTGATGAACAAAGCCCGTGAAGAAAGAAGCGCCATGCTTAAAGATGCCAAATTAGCATCAGATAAAATGATTGCAGAAGCTAAAGACAAAGCAAAAGGTGAATACGACAGAATCATTGCCGAAGCTCAACTTGCTATTCAGCAACAAAAAAATGCAGCACTTACCGATGTGAAAAATCAAGTTGGCGCATTAGTTATAGAGGTTAGTGAAAAAATTCTTAGAAGAGAATTGGCCAATAAGTCAGAACAAGAACAATTTATTTCTCAATTGGCTGGTACTGTCAAGTTGAATTAAAAATATCAACCTACCAATTATTAACACCTATTTGTTCACCCATTTGATCTAAGAATTCATCATCAACCCTAAATTTTTATGTCTAATCAACGTTTAGCTTATCGGTATGCAAAAAGTCTGGTTGATATTTCAATTGAGCAAAATCAACTAGAGACTGTTTTTGCAGACATACAATATATCAGAGCAGTTTGTAAAGGCAGCAAAGATTTCAGCAATCTTTTGGCTAGCCCAATAATTAAAGCAGATAAAAAAGAAACGATAATTAATGCAGTCTTCCAAAATAACATTGGAAGTATTACCACCCAATTCAATAAATTGTTGGTAAGCAAAGGAAGAGAAGCCGATATGTTGGCCATTGCAGAGTCTTTCATTGCACAATACAATGACATAAAGGGCATTCTTATCGTTAAACTCACAACTGCAATAGCTATTTCTGATGAATTAAAGGCTAGCATTGAAAATAGGGTGAGTGCGGCTAATAGTAAAGCCATAATTCAACTCGAAACAAAAGTTGACGAAAATATTATTGGTGGTTTTTTACTAGAATTTGATAATAAACTAGTGGATGCAAGTATTTTGAGAGACTTGAACGATGTAAAAAAGCAGTTTCTTAAAAACTATTACGTACCCGCTATAATATAAGTTAGTATTGTACAAGCAAGTTTTGCATGTACTGGGTTATTTAGGTTTGTGAAATTAATAATCATCCTCTTTAAGCAAATCGTAAGGGGAACTTTGTAAATTAAAAAGTATGGTAAATATTAAGCCGGACGAAATTTCAGCAATTTTACGGCAACAACTCAGCAATTTCAACGCTTCTGCCGATCTAGAGGAAGTGGGTACAGTGTTACAAGTGGGCGATGGTATCGCCCGTGTGTATGGCTTAAATGGTGTACGCAGTGGTGAACTTGTAGAATTTGAAAGTGGTGTAAAAGCAATCGCACTAAATCTAGAAGAAGACAACGTAGGTGTGGTTTTAATGGGTGATGGTGGTAATATCAAAGAGGGTTCTACGGTTAAGCGTACTGGACAAATTGCTTCCATTAAAGTAGGCGAAGGTTTAGTAGGCCGTGTAATCAATACTTTGGGAGAACCAATTGATGGGAAAGGCCCTATTGCTGGAGAATTATATGAAATGCCATTGGAGCGTAAGGCACCAGGTGTTATCTATCGTGAACCAGTAAAAGAACCATTACAAACAGGTATCAAAGCTATTGATGCGATGATTCCAGTTGGCCGTGGACAAAGAGAATTGGTTATTGGTGACCGCCAAACAGGTAAAACTGCTATCTGTATTGACACCATCATCAATCAAAAAGAATTTTACGACGCAGGTAAGCCTGTGTATTGTATATATGTAGCAATTGGTCAAAAAGCAAGTACGGTTGCTGGGGTAATGAAAACCCTTACTGATAATGGTGCTATGCCTTACACCATTATAGTAGCAGCATCTGCAAGCGAACCTGCTCCTTTACAATTCTACGCACCATTTGCAGGAGCCGCTATTGGGGAATTTTTCCGCGATACTGGTCGTCCTGCTTTGATTGTTTTTGATGACTTGAGTAAACAAGCGGTAGCTTACCGCGAAGTTTCTTTGTTGCTAAGAAGACCACCAGGCCGTGAAGCATATCCAGGGGATGTATTCTACCTACACAGTCGTTTGTTAGAACGTGCAGCAAAAGTGATTGCCAATGATGATGTGGCCAAACAAATGAACGATTTGCCAGCATCCATAAAACATTTGGTAAAAGGTGGTGGTAGCTTAACCGCTTTGCCCATTATTGAAACACAAGCTGGTGACGTATCTGCTTACATTCCTACTAACGTAATTTCCATCACAGATGGTCAAATTTTCTTAGAAGGTAACTTGTTTAATGCTGGTATTCGTCCTGCGATTAACGTGGGTATCTCAGTAAGCCGTGTGGGTGGTAATGCACAAATTAAATCAATGAAAAAAGTGGCTGGTACACTTAAACTAGACCAAGCACTTTACCGAGAATTGGAAGCATTTTCCAAATTCGGAGGTGATTTAGATGCTGCAACCAAGAATGTAATTGACAAGGGTGCTAGGAATGTGGAAATCCTTAAACAAGCCCAGTACACGCCTTTCTCTGTTGAGAAACAAGTGGCTATCATCTATTTAGGTACACAAGGTTTACTAAAAGAAGTTTCTGTAAAGAAAGTAAAGGAGTTTGAAGCCCAATTTTTACTTGAAATGGAATCTAAATTACCTGATGTATTGGCTGAATTTAAAAAAGGCCAACTAAATGATGCTAGTATTGCCAAAATGGTGCAATTGGCTAATGGCATTATTCCAGCTTACAAATAGGTTGATTTCTAGTTATACTTTTTTAAGGCGGTTATCTCTGAAAAGAGGCTAACCGCCTTTTTAATTTTGGAAGGAGTCCTGAGATGCATCCACCATTTTGTAGAAACATTAAAGTCTGACTGATTGGTAAATAATTTCACCTGTTTCCATATCTATTAAAATACATTTAAAATAGGAGGTACAAATGATGCTTTCAGCAATAGGAATCAAGAAAAACTATGGTAGTTTACAGGTATTGAGGGGCGTTGACTTACAAGTAAATACAGGAGAAATCGTATCCATAGTAGGTAGTTCTGGTGCTGGTAAGAGTACTTTATTGCATATTTTGGGCACCCTTGATGCCCCAGATAGTGGACAAATTATCTTAAATAACCAACAGGTACATACCCTAAAAGGTAAAAAATTGGCTGCTTTTAGAAATCAACAAATAGGATTTGTTTTCCAATTTCACCATTTGTTACCCGAATTTACTGCCATTGAAAATGTATCAATTCCTGGATGGATTGCTGGAAGAAATAAAAAAGAAGTCAACGATTATGCAGAGAAGCTCTTGAAACAACTGGGTCTTGGTAGCAGAATGAACAATACGCCTCAACAATTAAGTGGTGGTGAGCAACAAAGAGTAGCTGTTGCTAGGGCATTAATCAATCAACCAAGCATTGTATTTGCAGACGAACCAACTGGTAATTTAGATAGCGAAAATGCGCACAGTTTGCACCATCTTTTTGTAGAACTAAGGGACACGATGAACCAAACTTTCCTTATTGTAACCCATAATCAGGAATTAGCCACCATGAGTAACCGAATAATTAGAATGAAAGATGGCAATATTGTCTCAGAATAAGGTTATTCTTTCTATACTTCAACTCCAAAAACCTTCCCTGATTAATCATACAGCCTAATGCTTTAAAGAAACCACTTCACGCAAATAAGGTCACTTGATTGTTTCATTACTAATAAGGATGATAACAAAAAAAGGTCAAGCCTATCTATATAGATAGCAGCTTGACCTTTTTTTATTTAGAAAGTACTCGTAATTAAAACCGTGGATTAACTTACAGCTTCGCTTGACATACTTTTTGACGTTTTCTTGCGCTCATCCTCATTTAAGATTACTTTACGCATACGAATGTTTTTAGGAGTTACCTCAATGCACTCATCATGCTGAATATACTCCATACACTCTTCCAATGTCAATAATATTTTTGGAGTAATACGGGTTGCATCATCACTTCCACTAGCACGGTGGTTGGTAAGTTTTTTTGCTTCCGTTGCATTTACCACCAAATCACCTGGCTTGATATGTTCCGCAATAATTTGTCCAGTATAAACTTCTTCATTGGGGTCAATGAAAAAGCGACCTCTGTCTTGTAATTTATCGATGGAATAGCCTGTTGTTCTTTCCGTACTCTTAGAAATTAACACCCCATTACTTCTGCCAGGTATTGGTCCTTTCCAAGGCTTGTAGTCTAAGAACCTATGTGCCATAACTGCTTCACCAGCAGTATTTGTCAACATTTGAGAACGTAAACCTATTAATCCACGAGAAGGAATTTCAAACTCTAGGTGCTGCATTTCTCCTTTGCTTTCCATTATTAACATTTCACCTTTTTTCTGGGTTACTAGGTCAATTACTTTACCACTGAATTCGCTTGGTACATCCACCACAAGGTTTTCGTAAGGCTCATGTTTTTTGCCATCGATATGTTTTACCAACACTTGAGGATTACCAACTGTTAGTTCATATCCCTCACGGCGCATGGTTTCAATTAAAATACCGAGGTGCAATATACCACGTCCAAATACCATGAAACTATCTGCACTATCTGTATCTTCTACTTTAAGGGCTAGATTTTTTTCTGTTTCCTTCATCAAGCGATCTCTCAAGTGACGGGAGGTAACAAACTTACCATCCTTACCAAAAAAGGGAGAGGTATTGATGCTGAACATCATACTCATGGTAGGTTCATCCACACTGATGATAGGTAGCGCCTCTGGATTTTCAATATCAGCAATTGTATCGCCGATGGTAAAATCTTCAATACCCACCACAGCACAAATATCTCCGGCCAACACTTCGGTAACTTTACGCTTACCCAATGATTCAAAAACGTATAATTCTTTAACCCTTGATTTTTGAATTCGGCCATCAGTGCGCATTAGGCTAAATGGTTGCCCTTCTGAAATAGTACCACGAGCCACCCTGCCTACTGCAATACGACCAAGGAAAGCAGAGAAATCTAGTGAAGTAATCTGCATTTGTAGATTACCTTCTGTTACTTTAGGAGCTGGTACATATTGAATGATTCCATCTAACAATGGCGTAATGTCTTCACACTGTTCGTTCTTACTATTGAACCAACCATTTTTACCACTACCATAGAAAGTAGGAAAATCTAGTTGTTCTTCTGTTGCGTCAAGATTGAAAAACAATTCAAAAACTGAATCATGTACTTCATCTGGGCGACAGTTTGGTTTGTCCACCTTGTTAATTACTACGATTGGCTTTAGGTTCAACTGAAGTGCTTTTTGCAACACAAAACGTGTTTGGGGCATCGGCCCTTCAAAAGCATCTACCAATAAAATAACCCCATCGGCCATTTTTAATACCCTTTCTACTTCTCCACCGAAGTCACTGTGCCCGGGGGTATCGATTACATTGATTTTAAACCCTTTGTACTGTACAGATGCATTTTTGGAAAAAATGGTAATCCCTCTTTCTCTTTCCAAATCGTTGCTATCCATGATTAGCTCACCAGTTTCCTGATTGGCACGAAATACATTGGTTTGGTGTAAAATCTTGTCAACCAACGTGGTTTTACCATGGTCAACGTGTGCAATAATTGCAATGTTCCTTATGTCCATTAATTAAATATTTTAGCTAAAAACCTATACTACTCATAGTTTTTGAGTGATTGAGCAGTTTTGTATTAAATTTTTTAGCGTAATTGAAGTTGCGAATGTAGTGGTTTGACTTTAGGCGAAAAAATGAAATGGCGCTGTTTCCAATTTGATAATGATTATTTAACCCCATTTTTTAGAAATTATCAAACATTTGGCTTTTGTTAAGAAATCATGGCATGGTAAATTTCGTTTTTAATCATGATTACTACTTGGGATTGACATAGGGTTAGCGTAGATTTACACAAAATAAATTTACTATCGTGAAAAGCAGCAAAACCAAATTATTAGGCTGGGCAATGTTTGTAGTGTTTTCCTATTTAATAGGCCCCACTCCTCCATTACCTGTTTATAAAGCATCCCTACCACCCATCCCAATAAGTGGTCCCAACTTGGAAAAATATATCTCGGCTAAAGAACAAACCCATCGATTGAAGGCAAACAACCAGGCACGAATTGTTTGGGCCGATACTGCAAACCGCACAAAAACGCCCTATGCCTTTGTGTATTTACATGGTTTTGGTGCTTGCCAAGAGGAAGCAAACCCCGCCCATAGATTAATTGCTGCTAGATTTCATAGTAACCTCTATTTAGCTCGACTGTCAGAACATGGCATAGACACCACCGATCAATTGATACAATTAACCCCCGAACAGTACTGGGAATCTGCAAAGGAAGCCTTGGCAATTGGTAAACAATTGGGTGAGAGAGTTATCATAATAGGTACTTCCACAGGCGGTTCGCAAGCACTTCAATTGGCCGCCGCATTTCCTAAAGAGGTAGCTGGCTTAATATTATTCTCGCCCAACATTGCTATTAACAACAATAAAGCTTGGTTGCTTACTATGCCGTGGGGCTTACAAATTGCCCGTATGATAACAGGTGGTTTATACGTTAACACTAACGATAGTGAAGCGGTTTTTCACCAATATTGGAATACCCATTTTAGGTTAGAGGCTGCCATTGCTTTACAGCAAATGCTCCATACCACCATGATACCCGATGTTTTTAAACAGGTGCATCAACCAGTGCTGTCCTTATATTTCTACAAAGACGAAGCGCATCAAGATCCAGTGGTGCGGGTTGACGCTATCAAGAAGATGATGAAAACTATCGCTACACCTACTGCTTTAAAACGCGAACAAGCTATACCTAATGCAGAAAGTCATGTTATTGGTTGTGGTTTACAGTCGAAGGATGTGAATGGAGTGGTGGAAGCCTCTATATCGTTTCTAAGGGAGATAATGAAGCTTAAGTAGCGTGATAAACTAGAAGCATTGCCTCCGATTCACTTACGCCGTTTAGATATTTCCCAGTTTTCGTCTTACTTATGTGGTTAAACCAGAACAGAACCCGTTTTTATTCCTAGCGCCCCATAAAAAAAGAAAACACCAACGATTGAATGGTAGTTTTTATTCTTTTGTAAATGTGTACTTACCCCCACTTTGTTTTAGTAACATTGTTTTTTCTGGAGGATTGAACTCTAATACTACGCCCGCTTTGTCAAACTTGAATTTATCTTTTTCAGTTGCTTCAAGAGGAAATGCAGATTGGCCAGTTGCCTGTGCGGTTAAAGTCTTGTTGTCTTTTGTAATGGTTATTTTCAAGGGGATTTGTTTAGATACATAGGTACCCAAATACTTGTCCAAATCTTCTGAACTCACTTCGTAAGTAGAAAAATTTGGAAGGTCATAAGGTTTGTTAAACACAGCACTTAGTACTGCGATTGAAATATTATTGTTAATGTAGTTTGACCCATTTGAAGTTAAAGCATAAGCAATGTTTCCATCGGAGAAATAGGAAAAAACGGAGCTAAAACCATTAATACCACCCGTGTGTCCATATCCAATTTTATCGTAAAACGGTATTTGAAACAACCCTAAACCGAATTTTTCTTTTATGGTTTTCATCATTTCAAGACTTTCCGTTTTCAAGATTTTACCAGTGAATAGTGCATTGCTAAACTTATCAAGGTCAACTGGGGTTGAGATAATGCCACCAGCACCTAATGGTATAGAAACATCCGTTTCAGATTCTAATTTCCAACCATCGCTAAAATGATATGATTTGCATTCGTTTTTATTGGGTTCAATTCTTCCGCCAAAGGATGTATTAGTTAATCCAAGGGGTCTAATGATGTAATTTTCTAGCAATTTAGCATATGGCTGGTTGAACGTTTTTTCTAGGATATAGGTCAAAAGCACAAAGTTTGAATTGCTGTACCCTGCCTTGCTATCTGGTTCAAAATCAATACCACCTTTTGCTATGATTGCCACCATTTCTTTTTCAGTTTTGGGTTGTGTGTTCCAAGTTAGATAGTCTTTGTCATCGGTAAAATTGTGTATGCCACTCCTGTGACCAAGTAAAAGCTTTATGGTTATTCTATCTGCATTTTTTATAGTTGGGAAATACTTGTCAATGGTCTGATTTAAGTCTAGCTTTCGTTCTTCTACTGCTTTTAAAACCAAAACTGTAGTAAAGGTTTTGGAGATAGACCCAATTCTATATTTAGAATGTTCGTTAGCTATTAACTTGTTTTCAACGTCTGCAAACCCAACACTTTTTGAGTAAATAATTTCACCATCTTTTGAAACGGCAACACTACCCATAAACTTGTTGTTCTTCTCGAGGGTAGTGAAATAGTTGTCTAATTTGGCTTTGTCAAAGCTCTGCGCTAATCCGATTTGACCAAAAGTTCCAACTAGAAAGGCAATAAAAAAAATCCTCATCATACTATAGTCCTTGATTTTTTGTAGCGTAAGTTTAAAATTGTATTTATCTTGACTGTATCGAAAATGGTGGCTGACTTTATGCTTGGTTAGCTTGTAAACAATCCAAAAGACCAACACCTAAAGTTCAAATATATCCGCTACTGCCAAATAATGTTGGCTAAAGCTTGAATAAAAGCTAAAATGTTTCGACTTGCAATATCTCAGATTGATACCTTTCTTTCATTTTTTTGTACTGTTTTAAGAGGTAATAAATAGATGACACTAACCTAATTTGGCTGTAGTGGTTTGGTGTTAGTTAAATTCAAGGTCATACTCCAATTCGCCCATTCTTATTTTTCCTTTTACTTTCCATATTTCGGCCTTTTCTTGGGTGGGATACCAATTTCTGTAGGGATTAGAAATAACAAATAATCCTTGGTCGGTACCAACTGCGGCAAAATCATCCCTTATGGGGCCTTTCTCAAAAAAGGTGGTATTTATTTTCTCGATTATTTCTTCTCCCGTTTGCAGAGATTGATGTGTTACTAACCCTATTTCGTTGATGTTTAAAATAGTATCTACAGAAAATGGTAGTTCAGTTGGATTGTTTAAGTCTGTCCTGCAAATAAATTCTACAATGTTTCGGTTATTATCTAGGAAGTAAATAGCGGTTGCTTTCCAATTGTCAAAGTCGGTTACAAATGAATCGTCGGTGGCAATTAAATTGGTGCGTTCCAAAGTCCAGTCGATTGCTTCAGGAATTTTATTGATTGGGATGTTAAACGCAAAATGATATTTAGGACATTGCTCACTTTCTATTAGCTCAAAAATTAGTATTGAAGTGCCAACAGAAAAGTAAATGGAATTGTCTGTTTCGTGTATCAATTCAAATCCCATTGTTTGTTGATAAAAGTCTTTGGTATCGGGTAAATTGTTGGTTTGTAACGTTAGTTCTAGTATTTGCATTGGGGGAAGAGATAGTTTATCGAAAAAAATCTATGGGCAATTGTGTGAACAAAACTATGTAGAGCTTAGGAATTCTTGAACCCGAATAATTTACGCAAGAAAATAAATAAGGGCCAATGCTCTTCGTGAGTCATCCTTTTTTCAATGTGAGCATCATTTTGTGGAATAGCATTTTTTGTTTCATTGGATATTGAATCCAAAGTAACGCGCTTTTTATAGCTTGTTGGTTGGGGTAAGCAATCAAATAAATGGATGCCAATTCCAGCATTTTCTAAACTATTTCTAAGCTGATGTAGGAAATCAAGTAGCTCTGTAGGTAATCTTGATACATCGGTAATATGATACCCGTATTCGTAGGTTACACCCTCTTGAAATGAGTTAACTTTTTTATTGTGTCGCCAAAAATCCCAAGCTTCATGAATAGAATTGTTTAAAAAAAGTTTTTCAATTTCGGTGTTTAAAAAATATCCAACTTTAAGCATATCTACATTGTCCGTATAACATTCGTTTATCAAAGCTTGTAAAGCTCTGTCCAAATTATGTTTGTCGAAAGATGGATGTTGAACTAAATGCATCAAGTCAAATAAATCCTTGAAACGGGGTCTTACCAATGTTTGATGTATTTTCCAAGATACTTGTAAGCTTATTGGAACGGTATTGGGAATCAAAAAAAGGTTTCCTGTTAATGGGCGATACATTAAAGGAACACTTGGTTGTTCAATGTCCAAATTAAAAGAAACATCTAACCCAAATACTACCGTTCTCTCATCAATTACACAGGCAATGTCTGTGTTTACGGTTGGAAAATCATCTGCCATAGCATAGTCAATTCTTCTCCAAAAGTCATTCTCTTTAAAGCTTATAAATCTTACATTATCATCTAGTTCTAATTCTGTAACCCGTGTTGCCCAATTACTAAATGTTTTTCTTGCGGTTTGCTCGTCGCTTATTGTGTGCATATAAACCCAATCGAGGTCAGCCGGAATTCTGTTGATTGGATTTTCAAAATATTGACGGGTTACATAACTCCCTTTCAGCATAAAAGGTAAATCAATTTGTGACGCCCTGCGGATAAAGGCTTCATTTGCCATCATTTCAAGAACTGCGTTGCTTTTTAATTCCATGTCATCATTTATTTTGGTAGCCACCCGTTATCGAGAAAGTGATTATTGTCATAGATACAGTATTCTGATTGCTGTTTTAAGATATTCCAGTTACCATTTTTCATATCATACAATAAGGCAGCAATTCTTTGTTCGAATGCCAATTTATGTCCAAACTCCCTTAGCGTTATGAACTTGATATTTCTTTCGTTTCGCAAAGAATTTATCGAAAGATGCGATTTATGCTTTTCACAAAGCTGTAGCAGTTGTTCAGCTTGTGTATAATTCACTTTGCAGTGCCATTCAAAATAATTGACAACCTCTGAAGAATAATCTTTCAGAAAATCAAAAGCGTCTGCAGGAATTTCAATCTTAAGTCTTTTCACTGGAAAATGATTGGCTTTCATTGAAATGGACAATTCGTTAGCTAGTAATAAAATGTTGTTTACATCTTTACCATAAACAACCTTACTCAACATTGGCTGATTTACAACATCACCTTTTGAGAGTTCAATTAATAGTGGTTTTGCCTTGCTTGCCAGGCAGAAGTCAACGAAATCTATCTCACTAGTTGAAGCTAAACATTCCGTAGTAAGGTGAATTTCAAATGGAATTTCTTGATTGTACATCTTATTTTCAATGTCTTAAAAATCAGTTTTATTGTCAAGTATCTGCTGCTACAATGCTATCTGTACTTTCCTATCAGTAAGTATCCAATAATATTAAGTCAAGCGATGGCCTTAAAAAATGACAATCAATGCTAGGGATTTGCTAGCTATAAAAGGGGGTTATGAAGAAATAGCCTGTATGAATACTTTGCGGTAAACAAACCACTACTCATATCTTCAATTGTATTTCAATATTGCCTTCTAAAGAATTTATTGGAACCGTTAAGTTGGATTTTATTGGAAGTGTACCACTCTACAAAGCCGTCCCACTTAGTTTTATTGCTTTTCTGCCATTTTTTAAAACCGTCTTCATCTCCTTTCATAAGCAACCAATGATTATACGCTTCAAAATGTCCCGCATTTTTTAGTTTTTGTTGATATTCAAAAAGAACGTTGGGATACTTTTTGGAATTATCGCCTTCAAAAAATCTATCCACAAAATTACTCCGCATTATGTCTAGGGAATTTATATCAATGTGCTTACACCCTATCAAAGACATCATTAATATTATTTCATAGCAGCCAGTACCAAATGGAAGTTTAAATTTTTTAGCGTCTTGAAAATCTGAAATATTTATTGAAGCTGTTTTACAAAAGCTAACTCCGAAAGAAGTGTCCGAAGTAAATTTTATTTCACTTTTGTAAGTATCGAAAAGCAGCTTGCTAATTTCAGCAGTTCTTTTACTATTACGTTCCAAATTCATAAATAATTCACCATAAAGCATACCCCAGACTTCTTCTTCTGAATTACAATATATTTTGCTTGCCCAATAATAGTTTGATGGAAATTTAGGGTCGTTTTCTATTCCTTTTTCAAAACAAGACAAAGCACCATTATAATCCTTACTGGCCATTTTCATATTGCCCAATTCCAAATACAGTTCCCCAGCATTGGGAAATTTCTTTATCCCCAATTCATAAGTTGCTATTGCTTTGTCTGACTTGCCTTGATAATCGTAGGCATTGCCTAAAGCTTGATAAATTCTTCCATAAACGTCTTTATGATTCAACAATTTTTCTAGAATATCAGATGCTTTCTTGTAATCCTTTTTTCCACTGTACGCGTAGGCCATTTCATAAGGATAACTTATATTGTCTGGGTCAAGTACTTGAGCTTCAGCAAACAGTTTTATCGCTTCATCATATTTTCCTTCTTCGTCTTCTAACTTTACGGCTGTCCTTGCCTTTTGAAGTGCTTGTTCTTTATTAGATTGTGCATAAGAAATTTGCCCTATCAGCAATAAGGCAGTTAAAAAGAAAAGGTTAACGCTCTTTTTCATTTATGTCTATTTAGTTGTCAATATTATGCAAGGGCCTGTAGCAAGAATAAACAATTGGTTGTTCGATGATTTGCTTACCATTTATCAAAATATAATCTTCATCTCTATTGGTTAAATCAGAAAAATTAATCGCTAAAATCTTATCATGATATTCCATAGGTCTCTTTAATGTTCGTAATATTTATTTAGGGTAAAGCCATTGTACGTTTTCAGTTTTTTCGCTCACGAATGTGTATATTTTATAATTATCGAACCGACACAAGCGATGGATATGATCTGTTATTCAGTTTTGTGGCCAATGTTATAAACAAAAGCATAATATATACTAATGTCAAATCCTCCAAAAAACACGCTATAGCTGAATTAATAGAAGCTAAATACAAGCAAAAAAAACGACTCATCATTCCAACCCCAAACTAGTGGAACAATGAATCGTTCGCTATGCCCCCAATACTAAAATTTACAACAAGTTTATTCTATATTTTACATCCCCATTGCCATCGCTGGCTACGATAAGGGAGCGGTGGTTAAACAAATCGGTTACCTTAAAATCGGCAATTTTTATCACTGTATTTGCCTTAGCTGCCACAGGAATTGGTTCACTGTCAATAGAGTCGGCATCGGTGGCTAAATAAAGTTTCAAACTGCCAGTGCCAGTAAGCTTTATGGCAAATGTATCTGTGTTTAAAAAAGTTTGTTCTAACGCTTCCTTCTTTGCGCCATTAGCCAAACTACCATTAAAAGTCACCTGATTTTTTTGGCGGAGGGTTTTAAGATCAATAATTAGTGGAAGTACTTTATCCCGCACATCAAATAGTTGATCCATCACAAAACCTACATTGCGGTACTGCATGTTCATCGCCGCTACACGTGCCGTTTCTACTGCACCACTACCAGAACCTGTGTTACCAATAGCCCCCACTTGCACCTTCCTAGCACTAAGTAATGATTGGTATTCAGGATCAATTTGCTTGGCTATTTTATCTAAAGCTTTATCTGTTCCAATATTTTTAAGCAAGGTGTTAAAGGCACCAATGCGTGTATCTATTTCCCCCACTCTAAATGGCTTTTTGCCCTCGGGAAATATCTCCTTATAGCGAAGAGTGTTCTTTTTGTAGATAACCTGTATAGCAGGATCCCATTCTAAAGACAAACGACTTTTTACTTGTTTAAACAAGTCGCCTACAGCATCAGTCTTGGTGGTTTGCGTACCCTGTAGACTATTCCAAGAGAAATACTGGTCGCTAAAATCCAAATGCAGTGGATGGTACCGGTCATAAACCGACTGAAGGATAGGGTAAATAGGAAGCATACTTTGCAACCTAATGTCGTGGTAAGTACTCAGAATGATGGCTTTCTTAAAACTTCTTCGAGTTTCAATTTCCATTTGATCATCAATGTATTTCCATTGTTTTTCCATAAAACCGTGGTGTTAAAATTTATTTGACAAGATATAA
Source organism: Chitinophagaceae bacterium (assembly GCA_027486835.1). Lineage (GTDB taxonomy): Bacteria > Bacteroidota > Bacteroidia > Chitinophagales > Chitinophagaceae > Parasediminibacterium. Next base: position 17,224 of record JAIXOJ010000197.1, on the reverse strand, counting down.
TTTTATTAATTTAAACATTCAATAGTTACCTAAGTAAATTGTTCTTGTAACACGCAACACATCCGTTTTGTGCCAGTTGCCTTTTCTTGACTAGGGCAAAACAATCGTTTTATGCCAGTCGCCTTCTCTTGATTGGGGCAAAACAACTGTTTTGTGCCAGTTGCCTTCTCTTGACTAGGGCAAAACAACTGTTTTGTGCCAGTCGCCTTCTCTTAACTAGGGCAAAACAACTGTTTTGTGCCAGTCGCCTTCTCTTGACTAGGGCAAAACAACTGTTTTGTGCCAGTCGCCTTCTCTTGACTAGGGCAAAACAACTGTTTTGTGCCAGTTGCCTTCTCTTGACTAGGGCAAAACGAACTAATCGTATCGTTTTGCAACCATTATCAGTGCCAAATAACCTAACATAACTATTGAGAACTTCCTCAACTAAATAAAACAATTGATTGAACGGGTATCTTAATGAACCACCTTAATAAGTATATGACTACTAGCTTGCTGCCTTCGCCATATTGGTGGCTAAAACCCTTTTTCAATTAAACATTGCTATTTCCCTAATTGAATTGATGCAATACTATAAAAAACTTTTTTACAGTGCAAAAATTTTTTTTGGTAGCATCATCTATCTGATGCAAGCGCATGGAATTTTATATAGTTTCCCTCTATGCCGTCATTTGATTTGCCCGAAAAAAGCAATCATCCTTTCTGATTAACCAAATAAAGACGCTCATTTATTGCCCGCTTGCAGCCTATAGGGCATATCAGGTTGCAAAAAAATAGCCGCTGTTCCATTTAGAAGTAGTGGCTATTAATGAAAGTTGCAAAGACCAAAACGAATTGGGCAAGTAGTCCAATTGCTTAGGTGTGAATTTGAAGTGAAAAGGGATTGAACATCCCTTATATCTCCGTCTAGACGAGGTCTACTACAATAACAGTTTCGTCCAGCCGATTATTCCTTTACTAGCGGCAGCACAACTGGCTTTGTTTTTCTACTGCTGCTAATATGCACATAATACACCCCACTGTGCAGTTGTCCCAAATCAATGGTTGGGTTGGTGGCGTCTTTCCAGTCTTTTGAAAGCTGTAATTTACCTTCTGCGTTGTATAGACTGATATGGTTAATTAACTTACCGTTGATGGTAATGATATTCTTAGCTGGATTAGGAAAAACAGCGAAGTCGTCAGCTGCTTCACCGTTCACCACTTTTGCTATTTCACTAAAACTTATCGTGCCATCATGATCTATCACTTGAAGGCGATAGTAATTTACACCTAAGGCTGGCGAATGATCTGTGTACGAATATTCATGTGCACCATTTCCTTTGGCAGATACCTGCCCAATGGTATAAAAAGACAATCCATCAAGGCTGCGCTGTATTTCAAACAGTTTGGCGTTTTTTTCTCTAGCCGTTTGCCAATTGGTAATCACAGCTTTTTGAGAAATGCTTGCTTTAAAATTGACTAATTGAACGGGCAATGTTTGTAAGACAATCTTACTAATGATAAAAGTACTGTCATTACCCACATATAAATTGCCATCGTTATCAAATGCCAAAGATCTTGGGCCATATAAATTTGAATTAACAAAAGTGGATAGCACCCCCGATGGAGATAATTTTAAAATACTTTTATACCGATTTGCAGACAGGTACAAATTGTTGTTATTATCAAACACCATTCCAGCTATATAAGCTATCCCTAAGGTTAATACCAATGTTTGATTTCCTGTTTTATCTACTTTATAGAGTTTAGTATTTACTCCTAAATAAGTATCACTACAACCAATATATATGTTACCAGAATCGTCAATAGCAGTTGAAACGATGTTACTTGGAAGCTTAGCAAATAGTGTAGTTGTTTTTGAAGGACTAATCTTGTATAAATTAGGATTGTTTGAAGAAAAAAATAAATTACCTAATTTGTCTTTAACCAATGTATTGATGTAAACAATATTCGTAGAAGCATAAGTAGTTGCTGCACCATTATTAGCAATAGATACTATAGAAGAATCCGAAGCCAAGTAAATATTGCCTGATGAGTCTTTTGTCATTGCGACTATTGAACTTAAATAGCTATTACTGGAAAATCTGCTAATTGCACCGCTTGCACTAACCTTATTTATATAATATTTGTTAGAGTCTGACATTCTACCAGTAAATAACAGATTATTCTGATTATCAATCAGTATGTTTTGCAGATAGGTATTAGGATAAATGTAGGGAGGAATAAGGTAGGACGCCGCCCCTGTGTTTGAAATTTTAGAAACCGAGTAATTGGTGTTTCCAGTATATATATTGCCTAATTTATCAACACAAATAGCATTAGAATAGTTTGCCGTTGTAATTGAATCTACTAAAGTACCAGAAGCATCTAACTTATAAATCTTTTTTCCATAACATAAGACATATAAATTATTGTTGTCGCCAAATGCAAAACCAATTGGGTTATCTGAAAAATTGCCATTGTAAAAAGTGGAAATAGTTCCGTCTGGTTTTATTTGTACTATAGAGTTGCCTGCTGAATTTAATACAAATAAATCTCCATTACCATCCATTGTCATTGCCAAGGGGCCGCTAATTCCTGTGGTTATAAAAGGACTAATTACGCCAGAAGTAGAAATCTTGTAAATAGCATTGTTCTGATAATCTGCTGCAAAAAGATTGCCTGAGCTATCTATAGCTAAGCCCGTAATCTGTTTAAAAACAGAACCTGAACCGGTATCTACAATAATGCTTTTAACACCTGCACTAGTTATTTTCGAAATACCATAAGTAGAAAACCCATAAGGTTTTTTTGAATCAGGCAAAAAGAAATTACCAGCCTTATCCATAACAAATGTTGTTTGATTGCTGCCACTTCTGATACCCGCATAAATGATAGAAAGCACACCAGTAGGTGTGATTTTATTTATTATGGATTGACCACCTCTTCCTAGTACAAAAACATTTCCACTTGAATCCACTGTTATTGCACCTAGATAACCAATACTTTGCACATAAGTACTTGCCGTTTGCGCACAAACATTTTTACTCAATAACCCCAGCAGCATTACAATACTACTTACACCTAACCATACGGTTTTCACAAAAGAAATCTTTTTCATTGCTGTCTTATTGTTTATACTAAATTAAATGAATGATTTCAAAAATAAAGGGATTTGGGTAAATTGAACTCAATTTGTAAGCATCAACTCATAGTGTAAATAAAAAAGGGAGTTATAAAGTAGGTTTGTTTCAAAAGGGATTAAACGCTTACAACAAGTTTTGCTATAATAACTACAATGATTTGCTTATTCAAAGAAATTAGTTAGTCAATTTAAGCCCCAGTAATCAATTGGTGATTGTCAGCAATGTTTTGATGGAATTTACGTTAGCAAAATCAGATGATTGTAGCTATTTCTTTTATCATTTTTACTATTGAAGATGCTGTTAGCTAAATAATAAAGCCTTGGTGGCAAACACCAAAGGCTTTGGGTTAATTTTTGGAGAACCTGTCTTCGTCAATAGGAGGTTCATCAAAGACCATTTCATTAATTTCAGGATGGATGGCCAGTTCCTCATCGCGGTTTTCGTTCCATTCTACAATGAAATTATTGCGGCCCTCTCCTATTAATAAGGTCATGTAGCGTTGTTGTGAAAGCTCTAGCAATGAAAGAAACAAGAAAAGTGCGTGTATCCGGTCTTTACATAATTGAAAAATTTGTTCAAAGGGTACTTGCTTTGCTTCTCTCACATAGGCTAGCATGTGTTCACGACTCCCCTCCATGGTATAATTGTATTGTACAACAGTATGTACGGGCTTGTTTTCACGGGCATGTACACGGAGCATTACTTTTTCAAAAGCTTTCATGAGCTTGAAAACAGTTAGGGTTTGCAGCTCCGTCCCTTCACCACAAAGTTCGCCAATAGCGGCAAGTTCGGCGTGGAGATTGCCTCGCTTTACCATCATTAATCGTTCTGCTTCCATTTCTGCCATTTCAACAGAAGCTTCCTTGAACCGCTTGTACTCTAATATTTTATCTACCAGTTCTTGCCTTGGATCAATTTCATTACCCTCTGGATCCACTTCTTTTCTTGGTAGTAGTAGCCTTGCCTTGATGCGCATGAGCGTGGCAACAAACAAAATAAATTCACTACTCAACTCAATATTGAGTGTTTCTTGAGTATGTATATAGTCAAGAAAATCGTTCATTATTTTGGTAATGGGAATGTTATAGATGTCTAATTCATCCCGCTCAATAAAAAACAACAACAAATCGAATGGTCCTTCGAAATGTGGTAGTTTAATCTGGTAGTTGGTAGTATTCATGTTGGGGGTATCCGTTAATTATAAAGGGCTAATGAAAGGGTACTTAATTTATAAGAGGTCAAAAGGTGTACAAAAAAATATTTTATGCAATAGATAGATTGCTTATTATCGCACTAAAGAAAAATACGCTTCTAAACATCCAATAACCAGATTAGTATAAACAAAACTTTAGGTATTCTTATTTTTCACTTACCGAAATGTTTCAACTAACCACTCCATTAGTTTCAAGCAATTCATGTCTTGTGTTGTTAAAAACTTTTTTGTGATTGCGAGCCCTAGTGGTGTGCCGGGGTCTTCTTGCCAAGATAACCAAGAGTGAATTAACGCTTTTGATTGGTGGGTGGGTATATACCTGTTTAACTGTTTTGTTTCAATCTCATCCACTACTTGCTTTGCTACTGTCCATAGTTTATCACCTTGAGGAACTAAAAAAGAAATAAAATCTTCTAAAGTGCCATTCAGGGAGTTATTGGGCATAATCCAAATACCTATGGTTATATCATTTGCATGATACACTAAACCTCCTTTTGGAATATCCTTTGGAAAATTAATCCCTTGTTTAGAAAAAATAGATTGTAAATCATTCCACCGTTGCTTAATGTGCGTATCTGCATCTACTATAATTCCTAAAGACTTAACATCGGATTGTTTGAGTCTAACAGGAATTTGCATCAACAAATTGTCAATACCATTGCAGTCAATAATTTCAAAGTTTTTGGGAATGTTGAATTGTTTACAAAGTGCCAGCATCACATGCCTATCGTCATTGCCTTCCACTAAAAGTTGCTTACGAAACTGACTCATACTAGCGTATTTCAATATTTTCAGTACTTGCAATTCTGAGCTCCACAGCATTAAATTCTACTAGCTGTGCAGATCCATTCACATTATCGAAGCGAAATAATTTACCATCGGAGTGCATTTCTTTATCATTCAAACTATTCTCAAAACCTATGATGCTGTCTTCGCTATGCGTGGTTGCGAAAACCTGCACATGCAATTTTTCAGAAAGGGAGAAAATGATTTTCCATAATTTTTCCTGAACAGAATAATGAAGCCCATTCTCAAATTCATCAATTAATAAAAACCCATTGTCGGAATTTACCAAGGCTAAAATGATGGTTAGCACTCTATTTATTCCATCTCCCATACTTTTCAACGGAAGCAACGTGCTATTCGATTTTAATTTGAGTATTGCCGTTCTTTCACTTGAGCTTTCTTCTACAAATGCTATTCTCTCTACATCTGGCTCTATGATTCTTAAAGCTTCAATCACATAACTTTCTTTTTCAGACAATGTAATATTATCCCATAGTTTGCCGTTTAATGCCCTATCAATAATTCTTGTTCTAATGAATTGAATATTGGTGGGAGTGCCAATTGTTCCTGAAAAATATTTGTAGGGTTGCTCATTATCTAAATGAAAAACATACGCATTATTCCCTGAACGGACTTCAAGCCCAATACTGTAATCTACTACTATCCCGTCTTTTTCATTTTCTATGATGACCCTTTTTTTTCTCAAAGGCCGGTTGTGTTCATTCGCAATATAATTGTTTACTTCATCAAAAAATTTAACCAATCTTATCGCTACAAAATTTTCATCTGAATGCTGTTGCGCTCCTGTTTCCTTTTTTTCGATACTACCAATGAATAGGGCATCCTTCTGTTCGAAGCCAATTTTTCTATCTGAGAAAAGGGAGGAAAGAGCCTTTACATTTATTGTTGTTGCATTATCTTCCCCGTCTCTAAGCTGGTACTTCTCCCCTCTCTCATTTAATAATTGATATAAAAAACCCAAGTCGCCTTTTGTTGCATACAAGGCTATCGCTTCTAGCAATGATGACTTACCAGTATTGTTTTTTCCCGTAAACAAATTAACGCGGCCTAAAGCTTTGATGGTTAGCGCATGGAGATTCCTAAAATTCCTTATTTCAAGTGAATGAAGTAGCATCTTTAAATAGGTATTATGCAGAGCGAAAAATTATGAAGTAAACTTGTAGTTAATGGGGAAACTTGCTGAGGCATGGGTGAATTCTGTATAAAAAGAATTAGTTCCAATAATTCTTACAAATGAATATTCCTTTTTATTTCCTCAAATTAATACCCTTACACCCTTTATTGTAAGCATTAAACACCATCGCAGCTCCCATAAATAGCTAATTTATGGAAACTGCGATGGGTGAAATTAGGCTATAACATTTTACAAGATTATTCCCCCTTCAAAAACAATTCCGTGTAATATTGATGGAAATAAGGAATGGTTTCGATGCCTTTATAAAAATTGAAGACATCGTATTTTTCGTTGGGGCTGTGTAGATTGTCGCTGTCTAAACCAAAGCCCATGAATACGATTTTGATGCCTAATTCTTGTTCAAACAAAGCACAAATTGGTATGCTTCCACCGCCACGAAGGGGGATGGGGGCTTTGCCAAAAGTGGTGGCAATGGCTTTTTCAGCAGCTTGATAGGCTATACTATCAATAGGTGTAAGGTAGGGTTCGCCACCGTGGTGTTCCCATGCATTTACAGTTACGCCTGAAGGAGCAATACTTTTAAAATGATTAATGAGCTTTTGGGTAATGTCTGCCGAGGATTGGTTGGGTACAAGGCGGGCAGATATTTTGGCAAAAGCTTTTGAAGGCAATACGGTCTTTGCCCCTTCGCCAGTGTAGCCACTCCAGATGCCGTTGACTTCTAAAGTGGGTCTGATACCTGTGCGTTCGTTGGTAGTATAACCAGCTTCGCCCCATAGGCTTTCGATACCCAAATCTTGCTTAAAAGCTTGTTCGTCAAAGGGGGCTTCGCCTAGTTTGCTTCTTTCGGCAGGTGATGATTCTAGCACATCATCGTAGAAACCTGGGATGGTGATATGGTTGTTTTCATCGTGGCAAGAGGCAATCATTTTAGCTAGCATCGTAGCTGGATTGGCCACCGCACCGCCATAAACGCCGCTGTGTAAATCGCGGTTGGGTCCAGTTACTTCTACTTCTATATAGCTTAACCCACGCACACCCGTATCTATAGATGGGGTTTCCATGCTTAGCATAGAGGTGTCGCTGATTAAAATAACGTCGGCTTTTAATAATGCTTTGTGCTCTTTTATAAAGGTGGCCAAATTGGGGCTACCAATTTCTTCTTCCCCTTCGATAATAAATTTAATGTTGTTACCTAAGGTGTTGGTTTGCACCAAGGTTTCTAATGCTTTGATGTGCATATACACCTGCCCTTTATCATCACAAGCACCGCGAGCAAAGATTTTTCCATCGATGATTACTGGCTCGAAAGGAGGCGAATTCCAAAGGTTGAGTGGGTCGGCAGGTTGTACATCGTAGTGGCCATAAACCAAAACAGTGGGCTTGCCAGGGTCGATTATTTTCTCGCCATAAACCACAGGATGCCCAGCGGTGGGATAAATAATAACGGTGTCTGCACCAGCTTCGAGCAGGCGTTGCTTAACGGCTTCGGCACAGTTGGCCATATCAGCTTGGTTTTCAGATTTGGCACTGATGCTGGGGATGCGCAAGAGTGCTAGCAATTCGTCTAAGAAGCGTTCTTTATTGGCTTCTTGAAAAGATGTCCACGATTCCATAATTATTTAGTTTAGTAGTAATGAACGGAAGATATTTGCAAGGGTAAGTAAGCAGCGAATTTAGTAGCTGGACTTTCTTTACTGCAATAATTAATTTTTTAACCAAATAAAGAAAAGAATGAAAAAGATTTTTGCCGCATTTTTTGTGCTTTTATCAATTGCTATGTTTAGCTGTAAAAAAAGCAGTGATTCTACCCCAGGACTATCCAATGACACAAACTATGTTATCCCTGATTCGAATTCTACAAAAAGTTATTATCCCATTGCAATCGGAAACTTTTGGAGATACAAACACTTTTCGGGTTCTAGCGACTCTGTAGGAAAATTAGACACTTTCAAATTGACTGTTGCCAAAGATTCTATTGTGGCAAAAGATACCTTCCGGATTTTAAAAGACAGCCTTAACAAGTACAATTTCACTTACTGGCAGGTTAAAGATACTTTCTATAGAAAAGGTGTTTTGCCCTCTATTATTTCCAACATTGGCGACTACAATGAGAAATATTTTATCAACAACATAAAGGTTGATTCTTCTTGGACTCAACAAGCTACTTTAAACGTTGGTGGTTTTCCTGCCAAGGCAAATATGAAATACACGATAAAATATCTAGACAGTACTGTTACTATTTATGGCAAAAAATACCCGCACACTGCATATGTAAAACTAGATATTTCTTCCACTGGTACTAGTGGCTATGGCGACATCTATTACTCCAGAGGATTCGGACTTGTGAAATACACGATTGCAGTTCCTAATCTTTCCATTTACGAAAAGGCCGAACTCTTAGATTCTTACGTGAAATAATTCTGGCTATTTAACTTGCCTTCTATTAAACCCTTCCAAAAGTTTGCTGCTTTTGGGAGGGTTTTTTGTTTTTAAGGGGGTTAACTGATAACATTTCTTCCAAAACAACCTATATCTGAACTATGATTTTTCTGATTTTTTTGATTGTAATGATGTGGGGAGAATGGATTTTTTATCAAAATGACTCTTTCTTTTTTGGCAAGTCAACACCCTACTTATATTGAGGCCAAGCCATATCAAATTCCTACCCTTTTCCATCTGCCATTGCCTTATTTACACCCGAGGCTACTGAACCATGCCGCTCGTTACGGATAATGTTCTCCAGTGTCCAGGTTATTTTGTGTTGGAATGGCTGCAAGCGCTCGGGACAATCTTTTTTGGTACAGATGGCACAGCTGAAGGAGCGGCAACCATCGGTGTGTACGAATAATTCAAGGGCATCGCCAAACTCTTTTTTAATGAGGGATTCTAGTGCGTCAATTTCGCGGTGGGCTTCATGAACGGTGAGGTACCAGGGAACGGTGAGGTGGCAATCTACATGGAGGGTGCTGCCATATTTAATGACTCGGAGATTGTGCAAGTCTGTCCAATTCTCACGGCGGTGTAGGTTGAGAATCGTTACTAACTGGGCTAAGAGATCAAGGTCGGCTTCGTCCATTATGCCAGCTAGAGATTTTCTAATGATGCTATAACCATTGTAAAACACCAATAGACTTACACCAAAGGCAGTAGCGGCATCGAGCCATAACCATTGGGTGTATTTGATGATAACTAAAGCAGCAATAATGGCAGCAGTGGTGTACGTATCTATTTGCAAATGCTTACCACTTGCCTGCAAAGCCATGGACTTATTTTTCTTGCCAACAGTAATACACAGGGTACCTGCTACATAATTGATAAGGGCGGTAATGCCCACCAGCAACAAACCACTGTCTAATGATTCTACCGGTTTTTTTTGTAGGAGGTTGTGAATGGTTTGATAGATAATTAAGCAGGCGGCAGCAATAATTAACGTGCCCTCGGCGGCGGCAGATATAAACTCGGCTTTGCCATGCCCATAAGGATGTTCTTTGTCTTTTGGCTTGGTTACGATGTATAAACTATAAAGACCAATAACCCCAGCTAACACATTTACAATGCTTTCGAGTGCATCAGTAAGAATGGCTAGTGAACTGGTGAGATAATAAGCGGCAATCTTGGCGGCAAAGAGCACTAGCCCCAATAGGGTTATCCAGAGCTGTACTTTGAAGTTTTGTTTGGAGGCGAGCATTTTTCTAGGGGTTTGGGATTAGGGTTTTGGGATTAGATTCATTGGTTTCTTTCTTTTCACTTCCAGTAAATTTTCTTGCAAACTACATTCTTTATTTTCATTTATCGATGGCTTTATTACATGCCACAACTTCTAATTAATGCGTTATACATTGAGCAAATATGGCCTAGTATGGATTGTGTGGTGCTTTTACTTTGTTTATGTTGGAAGATTTTGGTTTGAGCATCGATGGAGTAACCGTTACTGGAAAGGTGGTAAGTGTAGATCCTAATGCCTTAGTAATTAAGAAAAGTAGCGAACTGGCTGCTTCGGGCAATTTTCTGCTGTGCATCAACAATACCACGGTGGTGGGCATTTACGATGTGGAGGCGGATCGGTAGGGTTACTTGAGTTAGTAGAGGGGGTGTGGGAATGTTAAGGCTTTTATTATTGGGGTAAAATGTAAGGGGGAGTTTGGTTTTCCTTCATAACCATCAAATACCTTCCCCCTTAAAGCACCTATAGCGTGGTCACTTCCACAATCAAAAACTTCAAATAGTTGGTGTTTTCCATGCCCCAAATAATGGGATGGTCGTTAGATTGTGATTGAAAACACACTTGCCTTATTTTACGTTTGGCATCTTTTGCAGCTTCGTTTATAGTTTGTAGAAATAACTCGGGCGAAACTAGGTTGGTGCAACTACTGGTTACTAAGAATCCACCATTTTTTACCAATTTCATCCCACGCAGGTTAATCTCCTTATAACCATTTACTGCCTTGCCAATGCTTTCTCGGCTTTTGGTAAAAGCGGGTGGGTCTAGCATCACCACATCAAATTTTCGGTTGTCCTTGTCCCATTGCTTCAGTACATCAAAGGCATTCATTGCTTCAAACTTGCAGGTATCTGCTAATCCGTTGAGTGCTGCGTTTTTGTTGGCCTGAGCCACCGCTTGCTCACTAATATCAATACCTAAAACCGACTTTGCGCCGTAATGTGCGGCATGTACTTCAAAAGAACCCGTATAGGTAAATGCGCCAAGTACATCAGCACCTTTTACTAGTGGTTGAATGGCGCGGCGGTTGTGTTGCTGGTCTAAAAAGAATCCTGTTTTTTGTCCGTTTTCAATATCCACCAGAAACTGAAGGCCATTTTCCCTGATGATAATTTCGGTTTCGCCTGGTGTAGTAAGCCATCCTTTTTGTTGTGAAAGTCCTTCTAATTCTCTTACTGGCACATCGTTTCTTTCATAAATTCCTTTTGGCTTAAAAAGGGTTTCTAATGCAGCAACAATAGCGTCTTTCCATTTATCAATGCCCAACGAAAGGGTCTGGATAACAAAATAATCATTGAATTTATCAATTACCAAAGCAGGTAAATAATCAGCTTCGCCAAATACTAAACGGCAATTTTCGCTGTACCCTAGCCGCTGCCTATATTGCCATGCCTGCTGAATGCGCTTGAGAAAAAAAGCATCATTAATCTCTTCTTTTCTTCGAGTGAGCAACCTAACAGCAATCTGCGATTGTGGGTTGATATATCCTTTGCCAACAAATTTTTTATCGTAAAAATATACTTCCACAATATCGCCAGGCACAATGTCGCCATCGGTAGTATCTATTTCATTTCCATAAATCCAAGGATGGCCATTGGCAATACGTGTTGCTATTTTGCGCTTTAAATACACTTTTGTCATTCGGTAAAATAACAACTAAATGCGTAACCATCACCATGTGACAGGTGGCAGCTAATATTTGGAAGGTGATATTTCATCTACCATTGTTGACCAATATCGACAGAACACAGTATGAAAAGTACAAGTAGAACCACTGTACAAGCCTTTCATTTAGTAGAAATCAACCCCTTTTTATTATTCTTTTTCCTTCCCTGCCATTCCGTTATTTTTGTCCGCCTCCTTAAGTAGGCGGATTACTAGAAAAGAATATAGGAAATGTTAGATAAATTAGATGCCATCAAGGCAAGATTTGAGCAAGTGGGCGTTGCCCTCACTAATCCCGAAATCATCAACAACCAAAAAGAATTTGGCAGATTAAGTAAAGAGTACCGTGCTTTAGAGAAGATTGTACAACCTTATGAGCAATACAGAAAAGTATTGGCCGATTACCAATATGTGAAAGAAAGCCTCAACGGCAGCGATGAGGAAATGAAGGAATTGGCCAAGATGGAACTTCCCGAACTGGAAGAGCAAAAAGACACTTTAGAAAAAGCATTAACCAAACTATTGATACCTAAAGACCCGCAGGACGATAAAAATGCCATGCTGGAAATCAGGGCTGGAACCGGTGGTGATGAAGCTAGTTTGTTTGCTGGCGATTTGCTTGGAATGTATTTGCGCTATTGTGCTAAAAAAGGCTGGAAAACCGCCATTGCCTCAGAAAGCGAAGGCACCGTGGGCGGATACAAAGAAGTAGTAGTGGAAATTACGGGCGAAGATGTGTATGGCACACTCAAATTTGAGAGTGGGGTACACCGCGTTCAGCGCGTACCCAACACAGAAACTCAAGGGCGGGTACATACCTCCGCTGCAACAGTTGCGGTGATGCCCGAAGCAGAAGAAGTAGATTTTGAATTAAATCCTGCCGATGTAAAAATGGAAACTTCCCGTAGTGGTGGTGCTGGTGGACAAAATGTAAACAAGGTAGAAACCAAGGTAATGCTAACACACATCCCCACTGGCGTTGTGGTTATCTGCCAAACAGAAAGAAGTCAATTGGGCAATAGGGAAAAAGCAATGACGATGATGCGCACTAAATTGTACGAAGAACAAGTGCGTAAACACGAAGACGAAATTGCCAAACGCCGCAAAACACTCGTAAGCACTGGTGACAGAAGTGCGAAAATAAGAACCTACAACTGGCCTCAAGGTAGGGTAACAGACCATCGAATCAACCTTACGTCGTATAACCTAGACGCGGTAGTAAATGGGGAGATCGAAGAATTTATTGAAGCTTTACAATTGGCAGAAAACGCAGAAAAAATGGCTACTAACCAATAAGAAAGTGGTTTTCAAGCATAAATAAGTTGGATTAAACCAAAAAAAGGGGGATTGATGATTAAGTAAACAATCATCAATCCCCTTTTATTTTGAAGTAAACAATCAAACTCAATGTATCCTAAGGAAAAAGCAGGTCACCTTTTGGAATCTCAGATGATTATTGAGTGGTCGTAAATCATTAGTACTTATGATAAACCCAATGCCCATTGTTAGATCGTCATCATTTCTTTTTCTTTGGCAGCTAAGTGCTTTTCCACCAAAAGAATGTGCTTATCTGTCAACTCTTGAATTGTTTTTTCTGAGCCTTTGGCAATGTCTTCGCTCAAACCATCCTTTTGTAATTTTTTTATTTGCTCTATGCCATCCCTGCGGATATTTCGTATGGCCACTTTGGCTTGTTCTCCTTCGCCACTGGCTTTTTTAAACAACTCTCTGCGGCGTTCCTCCGTTAACGGGGGCATAAACAAACGAATCTGCACGCCATCATTTTGTGGGGTTACACCAATGTTTGCGCCCATGATTGCTCTGTCTATTTGGGCTAACATCTTTTTTTCCCAAGGCGTAATTGTTAATGTTCTTGCATCCTGTACCGCAACATTAGCCACTTGATTAATGGGTGTTGGGGCATCGTAATATTCTACAGTAATCCCGTCAAGCATATTGGGACTAACCTTTCCAGCACGGATTTTCGCAATCTCCGACTCCAAATGAACAATCGCCTTTTTCATGCTATCCTCAGCATCTTCTAGTATAAAGTCTAAATCTTCTTGCATAGGTTGTTTCGTTAATAACGTGGCGAAAATAAGGAATGCTATCGAATGATTATCTGACCTCATGTTCAAAGCTTAAACAAGAAGCTGTTAAATAAAATTTACAGTCTGTTTAATCAACAATCAAGAAGGTTAATTTTGAACCCATGTGGATGATATGTAAAAAAGAGTGGCAGCAATACTTTAGTAGCCTCACGGGATATTTAGCCATAGGCGTTTTCTTGTTATTAAATGGACTTTTATTGTTTGTGTTTCCTGATAGCAGCTTGCTTGAATTTGGATATGCATCGCTTGGGAGTTTTTTTTCAACGTCACCATTTATATTACTTTTTCTAGTACCCACCATTACCATGCGCAGCCTAGCCGAGGAGTACAAAACTGGCACATTCGAAATTTTGAAAACTTTGCCCATAACTCCTAACCAAATAGTGTGGGGGAAATTTTTTGGTGCATTACTTATTGTCATTGCCGCTTTATTACCTACTGTGGTGTATGCCATATCTATACAAAGCTTAAGTAGTATAGGAGGTATAGATATTGGGGCTACTTTGGGTAGCTATCTAGGCTTAGTCTGTTTATCTGCCATTTATACTGCCATTGGGATTTGCGCTAGCAGTTTTACTAACAATACAGTAGTTGCCTTTATTGCAGCTGCCTTTGTTTCATTTATTCTGTTCAATGGCTTTGAAGCTGTGAGCAAGATGTCCATTTTTAAAGCTGGGGCAGATTACTACATTCAATTGTTTGGAATTCAATCGCATTATAAAAGCATAAGCAGAGGCGTATTGGATTTGCGCGATATGATTTATTTTCTAGGACTTATTCTTCTCTTTTCTGTTGTAACTAGAAGAAATATCACTGCTCGATAATCACTGACTTTTTTTCTGAGTCAAACCAATCAAGGATTATGTTCTAACCAACTGATATTTGGGAAAATGCACAGAAAGAAAATACCCTTGTCTATCGATATTATAAACTAACGGATTTAAAATACTACTTGTGCAGAAATTATTGAACTTCAAATATTATTGGTTACTTTTTCTTGGATTATTTATTGTATTGGTAAGCATTACTTCTTATGTGCATTACAGAATAGATCTTACTTCAGAAAAAAGATTTAGCCTAAACTATGCTACCAAGAAATTACTAAAAGATGTAGAAGGCGATATAAACGTTCAGGTTTTCTTAACTGGAGATTTGCCCTCAGATTATAAGAAGTTGAGCATCGCAACTAAAGATTTCTTAGATGAGCTAAAACAAGTGGCTGGTAAAAAATTAGTAGTGACGTTTGAAAAACCTGGAGACAATTTGACCTCAGATACAGCAAAGGCAATACTTTACGATAGCCTAGCGCGCTTAGGGGTTGTATTTGAAAGAAGTGAGATTACAGAGAGCGAGCATAACAAACAGACCAACCAGATTATTATTCCTACAGCATTGATTAGTTATGGAACTAAACGTCCAATAGCCATTGACTTAAGGAGTAGTAAAAAAATATACAAACAGGTAAATGTTTTAGAAGACATTAGACAAGAGGACGTAGAAGCTACTAGAAATGCAGCAGAGGCATTACTAGAATTTAAGTTTGCAAATGCCATAGACAAACTAACTAGAATGTCTATCCCTACAATAGCATATTGCGTAGGCAACGGGGAACCTATTGACAGAACAGTGAATGATTTAGGTGAATCTTTAAGAAGCGACTATCAATTGGGCATTTTTGATCTTAAATCTGCCTATCCAGATGCGGCAAAAATTGATGCCCTATTGATAGTAAAGCCTACTATTTCCTTTACTGACGAAGACAAACTGAAATTGGATCAATATGTAATGCAAGGTGGAAAAATCATTTGGTGTATAGACAAATTACATGCGGAGCTAGATAGTTTAATGCGTAGCAAATCAGAATACACAGCTTTCGACAGAGACCTTAGATTAGACGATTTATTATTCAAATATGGTGTGAGAATCAATCCTGATTTATTACAGGATCTAAACTGTGCAAAATTGCCCCTAGTAATAGGTTATAATCCCGACAAAAGCCCAAGAATGCAAAGAGTACCTTGGCCTTATTACCCTTTACTTTCCAGCATTTCTGATAACCCAATATCTAAAAATATTGACAAAGTACTACCAATCTTCCCTTCTAGTATAGACACAGTTAAAGCAGAAGGAATTATTAAAACAATCCTTTTAGCAAGTGATACAAACAGTCGTGTCATCGGATCACCCGCTATAGTTAGCACAAATAGTGTAAAAACAGAAGAAGATTTCAAATCGTTTTATAAAAGTTACCTACCAGTTGCAGTATTACTGGAGGGAAAATTCAAATCTCTATTTGCAAATAGATTAGCAAAATCAGTTTCAGACACAATAGAGAAAACCACAGGGCATGCCTATTTATCAAACGGTCTAAATAGCAGCAAGCAAATTGTTATTTCAGATGCAGATATTGTTACAAATAGTATCTCTGCTACTTCCGGCCCGTTATCTATGGGTGAATTACTTTTTGAAAACTATCGATTTGCCAATAAAGAGTTTATGCTCAACTGTGTTGATTATCTTATCAACAACAATGGCATATTTGAAACAAGGAATAAGGAATTTACACTACGACTATTAGACAAAAAGAAAGTGGCAGAACAAAAAACGTTTTGGCAATTCGTGAATATCTGTTTACCAATACTACTCATTGTTTTATTAGGTTTCATTTTTCAATGGATTCGGAAAAACAAATACACTAATTAGATTTTACAAAACAGAACATCAGAATTCATAATCGCTTATTGGCATACATTCTAGCGATCCACTGCACATGAAATTTGCACTAGTCCTAACACTATTCAATTAAACAATTACAATTTCAAAATAAGAGTTAGCACTAATTTAATTTGGGGTTTCAAATGAGATTCACTTATTTTATAAAACTAAAACTTATGCAATGTTTCAAACCGAGGTAGTTTTATTTTCAATTTCGTACGAGCAGCAATGAATACAAACTTTCATTTACAGTCAAAAATAATATTAAGTTGTGTAGTTTAACTCCGATTTCATAGTTATCGTGTATTTTGATGTAAAATAAGTTGTCTTCCGCAAACGATTAAAAGAAAAAAAGTAGGAGAATTAAATGATAGACCTTGAAAAAATACTGTTTAAATTAACTAACTAGGAAGAATTAGATGTTCCTTTCAAAAAAACAATTCATAAAAGACCTAAATGATTATAGAATTGTTGAAATGGAAACATAATAAGATAAGTTCGAAGTAAATAAAGCCAATTTCAAACTATAAACAGCCAAGTTTAAAAGACTTAAAATCGGCATAAATTCTCAGATATAGATACTTGTAAACTAAATGTTTGCACAAGTAAATGCATAAAAAAAGCCTTGTTAGATTTACTAACAAGGCTAAATAAATATGGCGACTACCTACTCTCCCGGCTTAATGCGAGTACCATCGGCCATGGGGGACTTAACTTCTCTGTTCGGAA
>JAIXOJ010000138.1 GCA_027486835.1 Chitinophagaceae bacterium | reverse complement strand
TGCCGATTCGGCGAGTATATCCTAGGAAGTTACCAGACCCCTGCCGATTCGGCGAGTATATCCTAGGAAGTTACCAGACCCTTGCCGATTTGGCGAGTATATCCTAGGAAGTTACCAGACACCTGCCGATTCGGCGAGTATATCCTAGGAAGTTCCTAGACCCCTGCCGATTCGGCGAGTATATCCTAGGAAGTTACCAGACCCTTGCCGATTTGGCGAACCTCTGGGAGGAAGCTACCAGCTACCCGCCAGTTAGACAAGCCTCTGGGAGGGAAATACAAGCTTTCGCTCGTTTTGATGAGCCTATGGGAGGGAAATACCAGATTCCCGCTGGTTTTGGCGAACCTATCTTACATGTTGTATAAAATCCGTCGAGTGTTTTTTTACTACAGTTATTCTCAAGAATAATATCGGCGAACATAAATAAGCTACCGTACTCTTATTTTGCAAAGGAAATGATCATCACAGGATTCTAGCTCATTTGCTAATTCTCCATCAATATAACCAATCCTATCAATTATCATTGCACCTGAATTATGACAAAAAAAGAGCGTTACAAAACGATATTGGATTATTTTCAAGAAACCATCCCCAATGCCGAAACAGAGTTGATCTATGACAATCCGTTTCAGTTATTAGTCGCTGTAATATTATCGGCACAATGCACTGATTTAAGGGTCAATCTTACCACCCCTGCCATATTTGAGCAATATCCCACTCCAGAAGCTATGGCTGGGGCTAGTTTTGATGACCTCTTTCCGCTTGTTAAAAGCATTTCCTATCCAAATAATAAAACCAAGCATTTAATTGGCATGGCTCAACTACTTGTACAGCAATTCCAAAGCAACGTACCCATGACAGTGGAAGAACTGATACGGCTACCAGGTGTCGGCAGAAAAACGGCGAATGTAATTACCAGTGTTATTGACCAACAACCCAATATGGCTGTTGATACACATGTTTTTCGGGTGAGTGCTCGGCTTGGATTAACTCAAAATGCCACTACACCACTTGCAGCGGAAAAGCAATTAATCAAAAATATTCCATCGGAACTGGTACACAAAGCGCATCATTGGTTAATTCTTTTTGGTCGCTACCACTGCACTGCCCGCAATCCTAAATGCATGACTTGCGGCCTTCAACACTTATGTAAATATTTCAAAGCGTCACAAAAATCTACACCCGCTTAACCAAGAAACAATTAAACAATTAGATTCTTTTGACCAATGTAACACATCCCCTTTGGGTATATGGATACTTGAATTTCAATTGCATTCCATTTTTTTTGCCTCTTTACACTATAATAAGATGGTAGGTGATATCCAATACTTTTGCGCCTCATTTTAGTATAACAATTTTTACCAAATGATTTCATCAGAGAAATACGAAGCCGTCATTGGCCTTGAAATACACGCCCAATTGCAAACAGCAAGCAAACTATTTTGCGGCGATAGTGCTGCATTTGGGGCATTGCCAAATACGCACATTAGTGCCATTACCCTAGGTCATCCCGGCACCTTGCCAAAAACCAATCAAAAAGCCATTGAATATGCCATCAAAATGGGATTGGCCTGTAATTGTGAAATTGTGCAGGATAATTATTTTGCTCGTAAACACTATTTCTATCCAGACCTTCCAAAAGGATACCAGACTTCTCAACATACCACACCCATTTGCAAAGGAGGAGGTGTAGCAATTTCCCTAGATGAAGCAACCAAGATTGTTGAACTAAACAGGATTCATTTAGAGGAAGATGCTGGTAAAAGCATCCATGATTGGGACGATCATTTTACTTGTATTGATTTAAACAGAGCTGGTGTTCCTTTGATAGAAATAGTGACCGAACCCTGCCTACACAGTAGCGAAGAAGCGTACCAATACGTAACTGAAGTGAGAAAATTGTTACAATGGATTGACGTATGTGATGGCAATATGGAAGAGGGCAGTCTCCGTTGCGATGCAAACGTATCAATTCGTTTAAAGGGTGAAACCGAGCTTGGTACAAAAGTGGAAGTAAAGAACCTAAACAGTATTCGTAATGTGAAAAAAGCCATTGATGTGGAAATTGCCCGTATGATTGAAATCGTAGAAAACGGTGGCATAGTGATTCAACAAACCAGAAGCTTCGATGCGGACAACGACAGCACATTTGCACTTCGTGACAAAGAAGAGGCGAACGATTATCGATATTTCCCCTGCCCCGATTTATCACCATTTCATATTACTCAAGACTATATAAACGAAATACAACAGTCCTTACCAAAACTTCCCCGCATCTTAGCCAATCATTGCCAATTGCATTACGGCCTAAGTACGTATGATGCTTCACAATTGTGCGATGATAAAGACACCGCAGATTATTTCTTAGCAACTACCCAATACTCCACAAATTATAAAGCCATCGTTAATTGGATAACCGGTCCAATTAAACAATATCTCAATGAGCATGGGAAATCAATGGTTGATTTCCCAATACATGCTGAAACCCTAGCAAATCTTATCAGCCTAATAGACGAAGGAAAAATTAACTTCTCTATTGCCGCTGCTAAAATTTTTCCTGTTTTGTTGCAATCGAAGCAAACGCCCCTCCAAATTGCGGAATCGCTAAACCTATTGCAAGTGAGTGATACTGAAGAAATAAACCAATGGGTAGAAAAGGCAATAGCCAGTATGCCCGATAAAGTGGATGCTTATAAGAAGGGGAAGAAAGGATTGTTAGGGGTTTTTGTTGGCGAAGTAAAAAAACTGAGTAAAGGAAAAGCCGACCCGAAAGTGGTAACAGATTTGTTGCAACAAAAACTATCATAGCTAAATGAATAAACCATTCTTATTCTTTTTTGCCTTCATTTTTATAATTGGTTGCAAAACAAAAAGGTCATCCTTTGAAATAAAAGGGAAGATAGTTCATGCAACAGGACAATCAATTTTGCTAAAACAATTGTTTGTCGGCAACAGAAATCCTGTAATAATTGATACTGCACCTATATCAGCAAATGGAGATTTAAGTATCAAAACATTTCTTCCACTTGACCCATCCATTCTAATTCTTTCCATAGACAAAGGTCCCGATTTATACCTAATTAACGACGCCCCCTCCATCGAGGTACAATTAGATGTGTTGCAATACAAATCCTATAAAACAGAAGGATCGCCAGCAAGTAATCAGTTGCACCAATTCTTAGAAAGTTATGGCAAAAATTATGAACGATTTTTCCAAAAACTAAAACTGTACGACACCATGCTGCAAACCAAAGTGTCTGATAGTGTGCTTTGGCAATGTCAAAAAGAAAAAAATGAAGCATTAGTTGAGGTAAATAAATTAATTATCACCAATCTAAAAAACACTGATAATCCTGCCCTTCAGTCTTATTTGTTAGCTAGGGCTTTTGCAACAATGGAAAAAATTGAGTTATCAAAACTTATTGGAAGTATTCGTGAAAAATCTAAAAATTACGCTCCATTTTCCTTCCTATTCCAAATTATCCAACAAGAGTTGAAAAAAGATGTACCCTATGCGCTAATCAACAAAAAAGCACCCAATTTTTCACTTTTAGATACAGGGTGGAGACCAATGGGCTTGGATAGTCTAAGGGGAAAATATGTATTACTCAATTTCTGGTCGAGTACATCAGCGACGTCGAGATCAGAACATCCAATTCTGATTAAAGCTTACCACAATTACAGAAATCACGGATTTGAAATCCTAGGAATAGCTTTTGATTCAACAAGAAAATCATGGAAAAGAACCATTCAGAACGATGATATACAATATTGGAAAAACGTTATTGATGATCAGCAATCAAAAAGCACGCTTTATGCTAAATACGCCATCGATTCGCTTCCCTTCAATGTATTAATTGATACCAGTGGCAAAATAATAGCGTCCAATCTTCATGGTCGATCTTTGGGATTAAAGTTGTACGAAACCCTTTTGATAAACAAGTAATCCAATTATCCAAAGTCAATTCAACAAGAAACAAACTTTCAATAGATAGAATGAAAGTGGTTTCCCCCTACATTTGCAGCCCCAAATCTGTATAGGCAGATTCTTTTCGGTAAAATTACTGAGATGTCCAGTGGGATAAATCCTTCATTTTTAAACAGTTTTTTGATGAACAATTATGAATTAATGGTGATTTTTACACCAATTCTTTCTGAAGAAGAGTTCAAAGCTTCGCAGAAGAAGTATTCAGACCTCATTGCCGACGCTGGTGGTGAACTGATACATGCAAACCCTTGGGGGCTGAAATCCCTAGCTTATCCAATTGATAAGAAAACTACAGGGATTTATTGGGTAATTGAATTCACTGCAGAAAGCAGTTTCAACGAAAAGTTGAAAATTCAATTATTACGTGACGAGCAAGTGATGCGTCACCTTATTACAAAACTCGACAAAAACGCCGTTGAGTATAATTATGTAAAAAGAAATGGCGGATTTAAACAACTTGAAAAAGCAACTGTGTAATTATGGCTAAAAATGAAATAAAATACCTTACTGCCATTAAACAAGAAAAACCTAAGAAAAAATTCTGTAGGTTTAAGAAATATGGCATTAAATACGTTGATTATAAAGATGTCGACTTCTTAAAAAAATTCTTGAACGAACAAGGTAAAATGTTACCACGCAGACTTAGCGGTAATTCTTTGAAATACCAAAGAAAAGTAGGTGATGCAGTAAAGAAAGCTAGGCAAATGGCGTTGTTGCCGTATGTAACTGACTTAATGAAATAAATAATTATTTAGAAACTTTCCCTAATCTCATTCAAATTTAGAGAGACAGCAAATACTAATGCTGGGATATTGGGGGCTAATAACAAAATCATGCAGATAATATTAATTCAAGATGTAGATAACTTGGGCGGTCGTAACGAATTGGTAACCGTAAAGAACGGTTATGCAAGAAATTATTTGATCCCTCAAAAACTTGCCATTGAGGCAAATCCCTCTAATCTTAAACAGTTAGAAGAGACCCTTAAGGTAAAGGCCAAGAAAGAAGCAGCAATGCTGGCTGAGATTAAGAAAGTTATTGAAGTTATCACAAGCTCACCTTTGAAAATTGGTGCAAAGACAGGAACTTCAGGTAAAATCTTCGGAAGTATCACTCCGCTTCAAATATCCAAAGCCATCCGTGACCAAAAAGGTTATGAAGTGGATAGGAGAAAAATTACACTTAACGATGAGGTAAAAGAACTAGGTTCTTACAAAGCCACAATCGATTTTGGTGGAAGCCACGTTACTGAAGTAGAATTTGAAGTAGTTGCTGATTAATTTATAAACACTTTATAACATATTTAAGAGCCTATTTTTCTATCAGGAAAATAGGCTTTTTCATGTGAAATAGTTAAAAAGCGTCGCTAAATACTTTCATTTAGCGTAAAACAAAAACAAGCAAATGAGTCGTATTTGGTTCTAGCCAATTGTTCAATAAGAAAATATTTTTCAAAAAAAATCTCTTAATCTGAACAAATCATATACTTTCGTGCTTGGAATAGCCAGTTTACTATCATCTCGAACGTTTTTAACGTAAATGATTCAGATTTTTTGGTTGCTGTTTTTTACCATTATTTTTTTATTTTTTTAATTGCAACAAAATGAACATTTACGTTGGAAATTTAAACTGGGTGATGACCAGTGAAGACCTTAACGAACTTTTTAGTCCGTATGGTGAAGTAACAAGTGCAAAAATTGTTACTGACAAGTTTAACAATAACAGAAGCAAAGGATTTGGCTTTGTTGAAATGCCAGATGATGAAGCTGCTAAAGCTGCTATCAGTGCTTTGCACGATATGGATTTTGAAGGTCGTAAAATTGTTGTAAACGAATCTACTCCACGCCCAGAAGGAGAAAGAAGAGAGAGCGGCGGCGGTGGCGGCTACAAAAAACGCAGTGGTAACGGCGGTGGCGGTTACGGCGGTGGTGGTGGTAGCCGCAGCGGTGGCGGTGGTTACGGCAGCGGTGGTGGTGGCGGTAGAGATCGCGGCAACAGCGGCGGCGGTGGCTACGGTCGTTATTAATCACATTTATTGATACCAATCAGTTATAAAAAAAGTACCCAACAGATTCTTGTTGGGTACTTTTTTATTTTTTGACTAATTGTTACTAGGTAATTTAATTTGTTGATTCGTTGATTTAGTAATCATCGAATGTAAAAACAGCAAAAGCAGTAAATTAAAACGCTCTGATTCTATCAGAAAATTACAGAATAATAGGTTACCCTTATTTTTGGCAACTATAAAGAAGTTTAAATGGCATTGATTAAAGTTGGCACCATCCAAATGTCTTGTGTTGGTAACAAGGAAGAAAATATTCAAAAGACAGTAATTAAAATTGCGGAAGCGGCAGCATTAGGCGCCCAAATCATTTGTTTGCAGGAATTATTTGCATCCTTATATTTCTGTGATGTGGAGGATCATGAAAACTTTAAACTAGGCGAAGCTATTCCAGGCAGTACAACAGACCTCTTATCCTCTGTAGCTGCTGAACACAAGGTTGTAATAATTGCATCCCTATTTGAGAAAAGAGCCAACGGCCTCTATCATAATACCACAGCAATTATTGACGCTGATGGTACATATCTTGGTAAGTATCGCAAAATGCATATCCCGGATGACCCTGGATATTATGAGAAGTTCTATTTTACGCCTGGAGATTTAGGCTATAAGGTTTTTAAAACAAAGTTTGCTACTATTGGAGTACTCATCTGCTGGGATCAATGGTATCCAGAGGCGGCCAGAATTACTGCATTAATGGGGGCAGAAATACTGTTCTATCCTACTGCAATCGGTTGGGCAACACACCAGGATGAATCTACCAATGTGGAACAATATAATGCTTGGCAGACAATTCAACGTTCTCACGCTGTTGCAAATGGAATTCCCGTAGTTTCTGTAAATCGTGTGGGATATGAAGGGGATATGAAGTTTTGGGGCGGTTCATTTATTTCAAACCCGTTTGGAACTTTGTTGTATCAGGCATCTCACGACAAAGAAGAAACAGTTGTAACTACCATTGATACGGATTCCTCTGAACGCTACAGAACGCATTGGCCTTTTTTGAGAGACAGAAGAGTGGATAGCTACTCCCCAATTACTAAGCGGTATATTGGCGAGGACTAGCTAAACTTTATTTTCAACAATTACATCAAAACATTTAAGCACACACC
Source organism: Chitinophagaceae bacterium (assembly GCA_027486835.1). Classification (GTDB taxonomy): domain Bacteria; phylum Bacteroidota; class Bacteroidia; order Chitinophagales; family Chitinophagaceae; genus Parasediminibacterium. Next base: position 19,166 of record JAIXOJ010000138.1, on the reverse strand, counting down.
TTTTTATAAATAACGCATGGATGCACTTACTAGCCCAAAGGATTTAGGTTATTTTTTTCCAGCAGAATGGCATAGCCATGATGCAACTTGGCTTAGTTGGCCACATAAAGAAGCAAGTTGGCCTGGTAAGCTAGGGGAGATTTATACTCCATATGCTCAATTTGTAAATATTGTAAGTAAGGGTGAATTCGTTTGTATCAATGTTGCGAATGAAGAAATGAAACAATTTGCAACTTCATGTTTGCAAATGCAAGGAGTGGATATGGAAAAGATACGTTTCTACTTTCATTCAACTAACGATGCTTGGTGCAGAGATCATGGTCCAGCATTTCTTATTAACCCAAAAGCTGCTCAAAAGAAAATAATCATTGATTGGGGATATAATGCTTGGGGTGGAAAATACCCACCATTCGAACAGGATGACATTATTCCCACCTTAATTGGGGATGCCCTAGCCATGCCAGTATATAACCCCGGCATAGTCATGGAGGGTGGTTCAGTAGAATTTAATGGGGAGGGTACTTTGCTAACAACTACATCCTGTTTATTAAATAAGAACCGTAATCCTCATTTAAATCAACATCAAATAGAAGAATTTCTTTTCCAGTATTACGGTGTTGAACAAATATTATGGCTGGGAGAAGGAATTGTGGGTGATGATACAGACGGGCATATTGACGACATCACAAGATTTGTAAATAAAGACACAGTAGTAACGGTTATTGAGCAAAATAAAAACGATGAAAATTATGCCCTCCTTAAAGAAAACAGGGAGGCATTAAATAAATTTAGGTTGCTCAATGGCAAACAATTAAATGTTGTGGAACTACCAATGCCATCACCCGTCATTTATGAGGATCAACGATTACCAGCATCCTACGCCAATTTCTATATTTCTAATCATGCAGTTGTTGTTCCTACCTTCAGAGACAAAAACGATGAGATAGCACTAGATATACTTTCCTCCTGCTTTTCTGACAGAAAAGTTGTAGGAATTGATAGTACAGATATTATTTGGGGACTTGGCAGTTGGCATTGTTTAAGTCAACAAGAGCCGAGTGTTTAATCTACTAATACTAAAAAAGCATCCTCGACAGGATGCTTTTTTAGTATTAGCTCAAAACTAGGAGCAATTACGCTATACTTATTTTTCAATTCTAAACCAATCATAATCGGCATACCCTGTTTCGTAGGTTTTACCTTTTCTAATGGCAAACAATCCCACTTTTGCGCCTACCCATTTGCCTTTTTTAGCAAAAAATGGATCACCAATTGAGGTATAGTTGACACCATCTTCACTGTAGCTAAACTTGCAAACAGCATTGCCGTACTTGCTATTTTCTGCAATATTGAACTTTTTATATTCCTCGTCAGACGGGGAAATATTATTCAATACCACTTTCAGGTAAAAAGTATTTGACTTTATCTTAACCGTTTCTGATTTACGTTCTGGTTTTGAATGTTCGGCATCTATGCAAGTTGTTTGCCCCACTACCAACCCATTGGGCGTTTGTTTTACAGAAATATAAGCGTAATCAATTCCTGAAATAATTAGACCTGTCTCTTCATCATCCGTTCTAGCAGTAAAAGTACATTTGGTGACTGCTGAAAAACTAGGGGCGGGAAACTTCTGTGTAAGCAGATTGGGTACTGTCCAAAAGTTTGTCATTCCGTTTGGTACAGGCACATTAAAAAGTCTTAGAAAACCATAGCTCTTTCCAGCAGGAAAACAAAAATTACTTTGTGGATTTGCATCCCATTGCCATTGAAGCCCTAAAGAAGATTCGTTAAATTCATCTGATTCTTGAGGGGTTTCGATAGGGTATGATTTTCCTACATTAGGTTTTCTAAAACTCAAACACGGCTGTTGAATATTATTTACCAATTCTCCCATCTCGGGCCAGCCATTTACCCACTTTACTGGCTGCAAATGAGCAATTCTACCATAGGCATCTTTGTCTTGAAAATGAATAAACCAACTTTCACCAGAAGGCGTTTCTACCAAGCCACCTTGATGCGGCCCATTAATGGGGGTATTCCCTTGTTGCAACACAATTTTTTCTTCATAAGGGCCGTAGATTGATTTACTTCTTAATGCTAATTGCCAGCCTGTACCTACGCCCCCTGCTGGAGCAAGGATATAATAATAACCACCTTTCTTATAAAACTTAGGCCCCTCAACGGTTGGGTGTTTCGCATGACCATCAAAAACTAAAGCACCGTCATCTAGTAATCTTGTGCCGTCTTCACTCATTTTACTAACGATTAAGGCACTTTTCATTCCAGACCTACTGCCAGCAAGCCCATTAATTAAATATGCCTTCCCATCGTCGTCCCATAGCGGACAAGGATCTATCCATCCTTTGGCCTGTTTCACTAAAAGAGGAGCGCTCCATGGACCAGAAGGGGTTTTTGACTTTACCATGTAAATTCCTAAATCAGGATCGGGATAATAGATGTAAAAGTATCCATCATGAAATCTGATAGCTGGTGCCCATACACCACCACCATGTTGTACACTATCATACCTTGAAAAGGGTGGTTGCTGCGTAAATACATTTGCGATAATCGACCAATTTACCAAATCCTTTGAATGTAAAATTGGCAACCCTGGTACATAATTAAAACTGGATGCAGTTAAATAGTAGTCCTCCCCTACCCTGATTATATCTGGGTCTGAATAATCTGCATGAATGATTGGGTTTTTATACGTTCCATCGCCATTGTCAGCAACCCAAACTTTGGATACGTATTTCTTTTGCGGAGCAACAATGTTTTTTTTCTCCTGGCCGTATGATTGAATCAAACATACTAAGGCCAATAACACCACAGGTAATTTGGTCATGGTAAAAGCAATTTATTAAACGAAAAGAATGAGGTTACAAAAAATAATGACCAGCAAACCGACAACTGCAAAAAAACAAAAAGCTGCAACCCTTAGTGATAAAGAGTTACAGCTTTAAAATTGTCGGGAAGACAGGATTCGAACCTGCGACCCCCTGGTCCCAAACCAGGTGCGCTACCGGCCTGCGCTACTTCCCGCCTTACTAAACCTATTGCGGTGAGGAAGGGATTCGAACCCTTGGTACAGAATAACCCGTACGGCAGTTTAGCAAACTACTGATTTCAGCCGCTCATCCACCTCACCTCCTTTCCTATATTTTGTAAAGGGCTGCAAAAATAGGGATGTAGAATTAATAGCCAAATTTATTTCTTGTAATTCCTGCATTTTTTTTTTTTTTTTTTTTATTGTACAACAAAAAAACTATTTCAAAGACTGACTTTACATGGAAGCAAGCTGAACCTTTTGGGTAATTTCCATCACATTTTCCCTAAAAGCAGAATCTGTGTCCATTAAATCTTTTACAGTTTGGCAAGAATGAATAACAGTAGTATGATCTCGCCCACCAAAATGCTCCCCAATGATTTTCAAAGAGTTCTTGGTAAAAGATTTAGCCAAATACATACTTATTTGTCTAGCTTGTACAATTTCTCTCTTACGAGTTTTCTGTAGCAGCTTATCGTAGTTAACTCCGAAGTATTCACAAACCATTTTTTGAATAGCCTCTATGGTTACTTCCTTAGTAATTGTTTTAACGAAGTTTCTGAGTACTTTTTTCGCTAAGTCTAAGTCTATTTCTTTACGATTCAAAGAGGATTGCGCCAATAAAGAAATCAAGGCTCCTTCTAGTTCACGTACGTTGGTGTTTACATTATACGCCACATACTTAACCACTTCTTTATCCATATCCAACCCGTCGTTTTTCATTTTCTTTTCAAGAATTTGAATGCGGGTTTCGTAGTCGGGCAGTTGGATGTCGGCACTTAATCCCCAACGAAAACGACTGAGTAGCCGCTCTTGCAAACCTTCCAAGTCTTTGGGGGCTTTATCGCTGGTAAGTACCAATTGTTTGCCCGTTTGATGTAAATGATTGAAAATGGCAAAAAATGCATCTTGACTTTTTTCAGCTCTGGCAAAAAATTGAACATCATCTATAATAAGCACATCAATTAACTGATAGAAATGGATAAAGTCGTTAATGGCATTATTTCTACTGTGGTCTTGAAACTGGTTGATAAATTTCTCACTACTTACATACAAGACCACCTTATTGGGATGAAGCCGTTTTACTTCATTTCCAATAGCTTGACCCAAATGTGTTTTTCCTAAACCAACAGATCCATAAACCACTAGCGGATTAAAAGAATTAGCCCCAGGCTTTTCCGCAACCGTTTTGCCCGCACGGCGTGCTACCCGGTTGCTATCCCCTTCTACAAAATTTTCAAACGTGTAATTATGATTGAGCTGGGGATCAATCTGCATTTTCTTGAGCCCAGGAATTACAAATGGATTTTTGACAGGATTGTCAATTACCAAAGGAAAATTCATTTCATTATGGTTCAGGGTTTTATTTCCTCCTGTAGGCACATCCATACTACCACTACGGCCATTGCCGCTGTCCACCATAATTCTGTACTCTAACCGTGCATCTTTACCTAATTCCCTCTTTAGGGTTTTGGCCAAAAGATTCACATAATGTTCCTCCAAGTACTCGTAAAAAAACTGGCTTGGTACTTGAATCATGAGGATACTCCCTTTCAATTCCACGGGAGTGATAGGTTCGAACCAAGTTTTAAAATGTTGCCATTCAACTATGTCCTTAATGATACGCAAGCAATTGCTCCAGACTTCAACAGCACTCTTAGAACTCGTATTCGCCATATTAATTAAGTAAGATTTAAATTCGTTCAGGTTTAAGGTTGATCTTCCTAACTCTACGTAGTCTTAATATTTGTTTCGACCAAAAAAAGTTATTCAGGGCTGCGAATATGTAGAGAATAAGTTGAAAAAAAAATTTTTTAATCTCGGTTTTTCTTCCTTATCAACATGGTGTGGGCTTTTAAAAAGTTTTTCTTATTTGATACCCCAAAAGAGAAGTCTAAACGTCCTAATTGGATGCCAGCCCACCCAACTTGGTTCACCAAAGTATCACCTCCGCCTTTGTTTTTATACTTAATTGGCTCTGTGAAAAACTTATGGGTATGCCCACCCAAAATAAGGTCAATAAAGTAGGTTTCCTTGGCTAAAACTTCATCAGAAACCTTGTTATCCTCATACTTATCCCCAAGATGAGAGAGGCAAATGATAAAATCACAACCATGCCTTTTCAAAAAGCTAGCTGTCGTGTTAGCACATTCCACCGGATCGCGGTAAACGGTGTTTCCGTACAGTGTTTCGGGTACTAATCCTTTTAATTCAATGCCTACACCAAATACCCCAATGGTAGCTTCCCCTTTTTTAAAAATTTTAAAGGGTGCAGTCTTGTTATCTAAAGGGGTGTTTTTAAAATCATAATTACATATCAATGTGGGAAAGGTAGCGTGTTTCATTTGGGTTACATAGTTTTCCATGCCTCCATCAAAATCGTGGTTGCCCATTGTACATGCATCGTAGCCCATCATGCTCATGGCTTTTATTTCTGGTTCGCCTTTGTATATATTAAAGTAGGGGGTACCCTGAAAGATGTCTCCCGAATCCAGTAACAACACATGATCTGCTTCTTTTCTTATCGATTCAATAAGCGTTGCTCTAGCAGCCACACCACCTAAACCTGCATACTTACTGCCATCCATTGGAAAAGGCTCTAAACGGCTGTGTACATCGTTCGTGTGAAGAATAGTGAGTACTGTTTCCCCTTTTGTTGCCTTAGGGTACATCGTTTTATAAAATGGTGCTGCAACAAAAGCACCGCCCATTTTTAGTGTTTGGGTTAGAAACGCTCTTCTATTGATTGGCATAAATAATACGTTTTTCAGGTTTAGCATCTATTGGGTGACCCAATTCCGTCCACATTTTTATATAGTTCATGATGGCATCTCGCAGCAGATATCCGTTGTTAATTGGTTTAAATGGCTTTAGCATGGTCACATTATCTCCCCCATTTGCCGTGTAGTCAGAATTTGCGATGCTATAAATACTGTCGGCGTAAAGCTGTTTTGTACCAATTACTACTTTCTTAGCCATATTACTGTCAATAACAAAGGTGATTCCGCTAATGGGCCAACCTTTTCTATTGGCCATGTGGTTTAAAAGTTGCTGCAGGGAGTCGCCGCGCACCTTTTGTATCACCAATAAATTGTCAAAAGGCATCAGTTCAAAAACATTTCCAACAGTGATGTCGCCTTTTGGTAAGTAGCTCCTTATTCCCCCATAATTGAGGAAAGCGGCATCCACTTTCTGCCCATATACTTGTTCGGCAATTGTTTTAGTGGCATCTGCCATTAAGTTGCCTAAACCCGATTCCGGCTGTTTTTTATACATGCCATAGGTAGAAAAACCAATCACTTTACCCATTACTTTGGTAACACTGTCTTTGTAGGTGGATAACATGGTGGATAACCCCGAATCCTTTGGAACATTTAGCCCGATAGGATATGTTTGGGGAACCACCATTACTGTTTGTGCAGACAGTGCTACTAGATTACCCATCAATAATACGAAAAGACAACATCGCTTGACCACTTTATTGAAGCTTAACATCCACATAAATAAAAAAAGTTAGGGTGCGAAAGATAAATACAATTACCAACAATTTTTTTTCTTTATTGGCTGATAAATTAAACAATGCCCTATTTTTACACCCAATAAAGTAATATAAATATGAGCTACGAGATAACAGGAAAACTAATTCAAAAGAGTGAAACTGTACAAAGAACAGAATCTTTTAAGACCAGAGAATTTGTGATTGAAAAATCTGATGAAATTGCTGGTAGGGTTATTACCAACTATGCTAAGTTTCAATGTGTACAGGACAAGACGGCCCTTTTAGATCGTTTTGGTCTTGGCGATGAAGTGAAAGTATTCTTCAACATTAAGGGTACTAAATGGATGAAAGACGGTAGAGAAAACTATATTACTAACTTGGATGCATGGCGTATTGAAGTGTTTAGTGCTAGTCAAGAAAGTGCAGCACCACAACAGGCCGCTGCTGCCCCAAAACCTGCTAGCGCACCTGCCTACAGTGCTCCACCGCCACCACCACCCCCAATTGGAGCAGACGCGAGTGATGATTTACCTTTTTAATTAGGCTTTTATAGGTGATAGGTCTTAGGTCTTAGGTCTTAGGTTTTAAGCTTTGAGTTGACTGAATAAATGTTTTTCGCAGTCATTGGGTAAACCTCACCCCAACCCTTCTCCGAAAGGCGAGGGGCAAAACGAAAAACATTTAAGCATTCTTTTGAACTTTTAGCATTTGGTTTCAAGTATCTTGGATTCGAGCATTGAAATTAAACAACCTTCATCGCTTACTAATTAACCAATTTATTCAGTTTTTATTTTTTTGTGTTATAGTACAATGCCATGTTGCACCGATTTTGGTAAACATGGCATTTTGCATTTTTTGAGGGCTTCCATGCAAGGGAATGCATCGTGTTCCGCATGGGTACTTCTTTATTTTTTAGGATAAATACCTAACCATTATTTGTATGCAACAAGAAATTCTTTTAAAAGTAAAACCCGAGGAAGCGCAGAGCCATGAGATATTGTGCCAATACCTTGCAGAAGCTACTGGCAAACCAATAGGAAGCATTACTGGATTTAGAAAACTAAAACAATCCCTCGATGCAAGAAGCCGTTCGCAGATTTGGATCAATCTGCGACTGCTGGCGTTTATTGACGAACCATTTATCGCTAATCCACTCCACTTTAGCCCATTTCCATCTGTGGCAAAGGCCAAGCACCGTGTAATTATTATAGGTGCTGGTCCCGCTGGATTGTTTGCTGCATTGCAATTGATAGAATTGGGCATACAGCCCATTATCTTGGAGCGAGGAAAGGATGTTAGGGCTAGGAGGCGAGATTTGGCTAGCCTAAACAAAGACGGGGTACTGAATCCAGAAAGCAATTATTGTTTTGGCGAGGGAGGTGCCGGCACCTACAGTGATGGAAAACTCTATACAAGAAGCAACAAAAGGGGAAATATCCACCGAATCTTAGAACGCTTTGTGCAATTTGGTGCTGCCGAGTCTATACTGTATGAGGCGCATCCTCACATTGGCACCAACAAGCTACCCAATATCATTACCGCCATGCGGGAAGCCATTGAAGCGCATGGGGGGCAGCTATTATTTGAGCAAAAATTGACTGATTTTACCATTGAAAAAGACAACATAACCCGCCTTTTTACGGAAAAAGGAGCTGTACTACGGGGCGATGCAGTGATACTAGCTACAGGACATTCAGCACGAGATATTTATGAACTGCTACACGCCAAGGGGCTACAAATTACAGCCAAATCTTTTGCGCTTGGGGTGCGGATTGAACACCCGCAAACCTGCATTGATTCCATTCAATACCACCTAGCCAATGGACACCGAGGCGATTTTCTTCCTCCGGCTGCTTACAGCCTAGTGGAGCAGGTAAATGGTAGAGGGGCATTTAGTTTTTGCATGTGTCCGGGAGGGATTATTGCCCCTGCGGCTACAAGCCAGGGTGCTTTGGTAGTGAATGGATGGAGTCCTAGCAAACGAAACAATCCTTATGCGAATAGTGGTATGGTGGTGAGTGTGGATGTGAAAGATGCCATTGCCTTTACAAAAGAAAAAGACCCCAATAATCCTTTGGTATTACTTCATTTTCAAACGGCTGTGGAGCAACATTGCTACCAAATGGGTGGGGGTGGCTATGTGGCACCCGCACAACGCATGGCCGACTTTTGCGCCAATAAACCATCGGCAGATTTGCCCGCTTGTAGCTATGGGCCTGGGATTAAACCCATAGACCTACGTGATGCGCTGCCATCCTTTATCACCAAGACGTTGCAGGCTGGCTTTCAACTTTTTGGCAAGAAAATGAAAGGGTTTTTAACCAACGAAGCCGTGGTGGTAGCTACGGAAAGCCGCACTTCTTCGCCGGTGCGGATACCGAGGGATGAAACGCATTTGTACCATCCCCAAATAATGAATTTATACCCCTGTGGCGAGGGAGCTGGCTATGCCGGTGGAATTGTGAGTGCTGCGATGGATGGGGAAAGGGTGGCTAAGGCTATTGCGGAAAAATTGGGAGGTTATTAGGGGAAATAGCTTTTTTGTGGAGATTGTTTCCTCATGGCGGATTCAAGCAGTAACTGCAACTATACTATTTACAAATTACAGCGTATGACTTTTTCGCTAGTAATAAATCATTCCATTGAGGATAAAAAAAACCCAACAAACAATCAAATTTTTTTGTGCGAGTTTTTTTGTGCGAATTTTTTTTCGCACAGATTTTTTCGCACAAATCTGTGCGAGTTTTTTTGTGCGAGTTTTTTTCCGCACAGAATTTTTCGCACAATTATTGTTTTGGCTAGTACCTAGCAATACAATTATCGTGTTATGAGCGTTATACATCACCTCCGCAGCAGCCTTGGGCTTACCTTAGAGCAATTATCCGAATACTTACAAGTGCCTCCAAGTGTTATCACTATGTCGGACTCGGGCAGACGCAATTTTCCAAGTTCGGTTTCTGAGAAACTGAATCGCTTACTCACGTTGTTGCAAACCGTACAGGACAATCAAAAAGAGAAGGATGTACCCAAGCCAATTTCGGCAACAGTGGTAAAAGAGGTGATGCACAATACAGATTGGCAACTGAAAAAACTACAGAAAAAGCTGCAACTGATGCAGCGCAAATACCATCAAGCGAACAATTTTTTAGCCATTCGGCAAATGATGCAAGCGGAGGCAAACGGCGATAGGTTAGAATATTTATGGCTTGAGGTGATTGCAGCAGATGCTGAAACCCAATTAGCGGCAAACAATCTAGAACAGCAAACCTTATTGCACCTTGATATTCAAGTGCTGCAATACAAAATGGGGTTGTTAGCGGCATTGTAAGACCATCCGATTATTGCCTTACTATTAGTATATACTCTTTAGTTGTAGGAAACAATGTGTGAGATGCTTTATGCATGTTAACTTAAATTTTGGCAAACAAAAACACCGCAATTATTTGCCTACATGAAGTTTATATTAATTGGTTGTTAAAGCATTTAAACAGGCTCTTTAGTTTTAAATTCTGGCACAAAGTGTGATTAATAGGTGTTCATTAGTTCACAATTTAAATTTTAAAAAAAATGAGTTATTCAATTGCGCAAATTGGTTCCGAAGCAGATGGCGATGCAGTGCTTAAGGAAGCTAGAGAAGAAAAGGAAGATTTGGAGTACAAAAAAACCGTCCAAGAACGTAAGCAGAAGGAGTACAGGGAAAACCTGACTGAGTTAAATGCTGATTTAGCCTCTACTAATGCTGAAATTGCTTCATTAAACGTTACTATTCCTACCTTATCCGAAGGTGAACACAAACGGAATGAAATTAAACGGTTGAAAAGGGCCGAGTACGATTTGTTTTTGCTTAACAACAAACAAATCGATTATGGAGTGGTAAAGTTGTTACAAAGAGAATTGGCTGTTTCATTGATTGATCTTCAATTGGCTGAATTGGACAAATTTATCACTGCCGTAGAAGCACGTAAAGCCGCTCTTGCTGATTAATCAATTGGTTGTAGCCGCTCGCTAAGCCGCCTCAATTTTAATAATTGAGGCGGCTTTTTTGTGCGCGGTTGTTTTTGGTGGTGGGGAATTGCTTTCCTTGTATTCAATAACATTTGGGGGAATGTATCCGTTATGCTTGCTTCCCTCGCTTCCGCAAGCTTGTTGCTTGTGACCTTCGCTAAGTTCTTCGCCCCAATCCACGCTTGACGTAGGCGTGCAGTGAGTCGAACCAAGGAACGCAGTTGCTTGGAAGCAAGAATGTCGGATACAAGAGGATAGTAGGGCTATCAAAGTCACTCTACAAGTAGAGGCTGAAAACCAAAGTCCGCGGATGTGGGACTGTGCCATTGTAGTGAAGATGTATCTGTAATGGATGTGGAGCGAAGGACATAGGTCATATAAGTCAAGCGTGTTTTAACAATCGTAAAAGGAGGATTAAAATATTTTAGGACAAAATCAATCCTCAGGGGGATAGATTTATTATAGGACACGAGCCGCATGAAGAGAGTGGAAGTGAGCACTTCACGTAGGGTTCTGTGAGAGGGTTGGGCTGAAATGCCCCGTTGTTGCCGAAAGTTTCTGAATGGTGCTAATCAAACTATTATTTACCCATGATGGAAAAATTGCGAATATTTGTACACATTTGCAACTCAAAAAAGATGAATGAATGACTAAAGAAGCACTACTCAATCAGTTTGACATTCTTAGGACGGAATATATAAAACTGATAAACGATAAAGATGTTTTACTTAACTGGGGTAAACCACAGTTAGAAGCATTGTACAATACCAGAGTTGGGGTGCATCAAATAACCCTTTTGCAAATGCAATTAAGGGTTAAATCGCTCAAACGAAAGCTAGAACTAGTAAGAAGTACAATCGTAAGGGGGCAACCGTTAGATGTAAACGCAATAGAACTGTTGGTGGCGGCAGAACTTGCTAATGCCGAAATGCAAATAATGGAGCAAGTTGCGATAGTGGAAGGAGGCAAGCATTTGCTTTCAAACCTAGATAGCCCAACACGGAGTGTAGAATTACGCAACTTATTTAGGCAGTTAGCCAAACAATTGCATCCGGATGTAAATGGTGCGTTATCTCCAGAACAGCAGCAACTTTGGCACTTGGTAAAAGATGCCTACCAATTTGGTGACCTTGAAAAACTAAAAGCAATTCAAGTGGCTTATGAAAAAGAGTTAGTAAAGGGAGAAAAAGCAATTGAGCAATTATCTGAAGATGCCATTAGTTTAAAAAATGAAACACTAAAAGAAGGTATAAAACTGTTGCATAATGAAATAGAAGGTATTAAAAACACTTTTCCTTTTGATGTAGAGGATAAAATAAAGGATGAAGATTGGGTGAAAGAATCCGTTGAAACAATTGAAGTTGAATTGAAACAACTAAGAATATTTGAAGGGGAACTTATTTTGGAGTATGAAGCATTAATAAACGGATATGGAGGAGCAAAACCAGAATTTAATTAAAGCAAGCAGTGGGTTATTATCCGCTTTAAGCAAAGGCGGTATTAGTATATCACTAATGCCAAAGGATATACTAGTACTAGAAACAATAATCGCTGGTACTTCCTTTAGAAAGCTAAAGGAAATTGAACCTCAATTAATGCCACAAACAAAACTAGAAGTCATACGAGAAGCCAACAATGAGTATGACCAATTTGCCATTGCCATTCACTTTGAAAAAAATAAGGTTGGCTATATTCCAAAAGATAGCAATGAAGTAATTGCTCGATTACTTGATGCAGGCAAGGCATTTTATGCTACCATAACCAATAAAGAATGGGAAGGCAACTGGTTAAAGATTGGCATAAATGTTTTTTTAAAAGATTAAGTAGGATTTCTAACTTATTTGTGCTGAAATGCAGGAATTTACTTCTTAAATGTTCCTGGCTTTGCCTCCCCCCTCGCTGGCGCAAGCTTGTAGCTTGTGACCTTCGCTCCAATTCTCGCTTGGCCCATTCTCCAGACTACGCCACCCCATAAGCAAATCCCAGCTTCGGTAGTGTTGAAAAGATGTCAAATTAAGCGTTCAATTTTTCCCAATTTTTTAAAACTTTAAGAACGCCAAATAACATCATGATAGTAGTAGCTCCATTGCCTAAGGCAACAAATACATCTAAAATTTTGTGTCGTCTGTTGTAATAGAGCTCATCAAAGCAAAAGGTAGTATTGGTTAGAATCATTAGGACAACTGCTATTGCGAAAAGTATCCTGCATTTTATCAATACTTGATAGCCCCACATATTGGCTGTGATGGCTGCAATTAAGCAAATAATAAACGAGTGGATATATAAACACCAATGATAAAACTCAGTACCAAAACCTATTGCCTTATACAATACGGCTGCGGCAAATAGTAGCATTAAGCCCAGGGTGGGAAATACTTTTTTTACATAAAATACTATCTTTTTTTCTGCCTCTGCCTTTCGTTGAACCTCAATTAATAGTATCAAATAAAACAAATAGATGGGGATGTATAAAAGCCTGCACGCAGACCAAATAAACACATCAGACCATAAAGCGCACACATCTGAAATACAAGATAATATTAGCGCAGCATAGGTGCAAAACAGTATTGACAAAGATTGGGGTGGAATGCCTCTTCCCAAGGCTGTATTTCTGTGAAACCAAAGACCTAGCAAGGGCATTAATATTGGTTTAGAGTAGATTCTTGCACCATAATTAGCGGTAAATAAAAAGTAACCATCCAATACAAGAAAGCAGAGATAGATAATCAATATCCAATATTTCTGTATAAAGGTCTTTTGGTTCCTCATGTGATAAACATTATGTTATTATACGAAAATAGCCACTTGAATTTCAAATCAAGTGGCTATTATTACTATCCAAGGTTTTAGAAAATTAAGTACTGATAAATAAAGATACCGACTGCACTAAATGGCATCTATTTGTTTCTCCTTAACTTTTTAGCTGCATAGCCAATGCCGCTTGCTGCAAGCATAAGGCTCATGCCACCATCGAAAGGCACGGCAGGACCTCCGCTGGCCTGCGTACCATTGCCCAATATTCCACTACCACTTACACCAGGACCACCAGGATTGCCTTGTGCTTGAACTTCTATGGTTACAAACGTTGCAATGGCTATAACTAATGTAGCCTTCAATAGGCTTAAAATTATACTTTTCATTATGTTTTTAATTTAATTTTTTTTTGAAAATACTACCCAAAAGTTATAAACCTTCGGGTAGTAGGTTGCCTTTTTGGGCAGAAGTTAATGTTCCCTTTTCCTATTTAATTATTAATTGTTTGGTCGATACTAAACCATTCTCGTCAGTAGCTTTTAGGGTGTAGCTACCCGCTGCCAGTTTATTGCTAAGCGCAATGTTTTCTAATGCTGCTGCGGTGGTATGGTTTACTGTGGTTGAATAAACTGTTTTACCTAATTTATCAATTAAGGTTACTGAATATTTACCAGTGGTTGCAAAGCCCAACTTGAAGATGCCATTGATAACTGGATTTGGTGCGATGGATAATTGATAATTAACCATTGAAAATTCACAATTCACCACTTTGCTGTAGCTAACCGCTCCACCATTTTCGGTTGCTTTAATGCGGTAGTAAACAACCTTAGAAGCATTAACTGATTCATCCTTATAGCTATAACTATTTTCCCCTGCTTTAACAGTTGCAATAGCCACAAAGCTTAAGCCATTAGAAGAACGCTCTATGGTATAGGAAGCTAAATTGCTTTCACCAACAGTTGTCCATTTAACAGATACTTGTTTGTTGTTTAAAGGGGTTGCAGTAAGTGAAATACTTTTAACTGGCAAAGTGCTAGAACCAAATACAATACCGTATCTGTTGGCATCAGATGCTACATTGCTACCTGTGGTGAAGCTCACTTCGTTGTTTGCACCGCTAAGCAACACTTTTTTGTTGAGCACATTGTCTTGTAAGTAAGCACTCAATCCATTACCATAAAACCCGCTAGCATCTAGTTTTAGCGTGTAAGCAGTGTTTGCTTTTAAGTTGTACAGGTGCATAGGCAATACATCTGATGCGGTAGGCATGTTCCAACCATTCGCACAAAGTTCTTTACCTGCTACAGCAAAAGTTAGATTTTCGCCGTTGTTGTCTATCTTGAAACCATCTTCCTCAGCTACATTTTTGGAGAAGCTATTGTTGAACACCACCACGGCACCATCTAAGTTGTTGCCATTTTTGAATAATCCGGTAGCAATTCTATTTAGTGGAGCGGTTACACCAAACACACCCACCGGAGCAGCGCCAGTATATTTTGATGCTTCGGTAAAGGTTAGGCTTGGTGTGCCAGTGGTGTTGCTACATACAAAAAAGCCCTGACCTGCTTGCAAGTAACGTGATGTTGCATTGCCTGAATAGATATTACTAGATCCTAGGTTGCTGCCAAAGTAATCGTATTGTTCATACCCTCCAACCAAGTTTTTTGGGTTTAAATACCAAAAGCCTGCATAAAGACCACTTTTAGTCAAAGCATTAAAATCTACTTGAGCTTGGTAAGGGTTAGCGATAAAGCTAAATTTATTTTGTCCACCAGCTAGGGTTGTGCTTTGGTTGCCAGCTAACACTGCATTACCAGTAATGTTAATGGTAGGCGTTGCAGAACCATCAACCAATACACGGTAACCTTTACCAGGTGTCATTACGCCACTATAAGCAGCCCAAGCATTGTTGTCAAAGCTATATACTTGACTACTATTAAACTGGCTAGTATTTACGTTGGTTAAAACAGCGCCCAAATCTCTAAAAGCGTGATTGCCCGAGAAGTTGTAAGTAAAGGATGGTAAATTAACCGTAACACTCACGGTTCCTGTTGTGGTATTATAATTAGTACCGTCTGTTGGAGTAAAAGTGAATCCTTGGTTTGCGGTACCTACGCTTGGGGCAGTACTTGGGGTGGTAAACGCAAATGTACCAGCCACATTAGCCACACCACCACTTAAGATTGAACTAGCCAATGTTTGACCTATAGTAATGTTACTTGCAGTTGGAACAGTGGTAATGCTTGGAGTTGCTTTTGTAACTGTAACACTTACAGTTCCAGTTGATGTATTATAGTTGGTTGCATCTGTTGGGGTGAAAGTATAACTTTGGGTTGAAGTACCTAGGCCCGGTGTTGTACTTGGTGTGGTAAAAGCAAATGTACCTGCCACACTACCTGCTCCACCGCTTAAGATAGAATTGGCCAATGTTTGTCCATAAGCAATACTACTTGCAGTAGGTGCTGTTGTAATGCTTGTGTTTGCTTTAGCTACTGTAATACTTACGGTGCCTGTTGCTATATTGAAGTTGGTTAGATTTGATGGGGTAAAAGTGATGCTTTGAGTCGTAGTTCCCGCATTTGGTATTGTAGTTGGCGTTGAATACCTAAATATACCTGGCGTAGCAGTTCCTGCAGGTGTCTTTGCTTGCCCACTAGATAAGGTAGAACTTGCCAAAGTTTGACCATAAGTAAGACTGCTAGCAGTAGGTATAGTAGTAATGCTTGGATTTCCCTTATCTACGGTTAGCGTAAATGATACTCCCGCATTACCAAGGTAATAAGGATCATCAGGAAGGCTTATTGTTATAACAGAAGTACCAGGTTTTTTTAAAGTTATAAGACCAGTGGTAGAGACAGTAGCTACAGTTGTTGTGGCGCTAGTAAAAAGGATAGGTGTTGGACTATTTGAACTACCACTTAGTTGATAGGTAACGCCGTCTTGGAAGGCAGCATTAATTGGATCTGAAACAGCAGAAAAAGTTGTCGCACCACGAGTATACGCAGGGTCGGCACCTACCTGCAAACCATTAAGCGTACCCGCAAACACGGCAGCAGGGGTAGCATTAGTAGCGAAAACACCA
This sequence comes from Chitinophagaceae bacterium, assembly GCA_027486835.1. GTDB lineage: Bacteria > Bacteroidota > Bacteroidia > Chitinophagales > Chitinophagaceae > Parasediminibacterium. Next base: position 2,780 of record JAIXOJ010000138.1, on the reverse strand, counting down.
TAGGTAGTATTACCAGCCAAATAATTGGTAAAAGTCGCACAGCCATTGGTGCTGATATCTAGCCCATTATTAGTAGCAAGATATATAGTAGAGCCGAGAATATATACACCTAGCATATTGTTATTCCCTAAACCATCGGCAGTGGTTTTATTGGTGGGAAAAGTGCTACCACCATCGGTGCTGATATAAAGCCCATTACTGTTAGATGCTGCGTAAACTGTATTACCTACAACATACAAGCCTCTAATGGTTTGGCTAGCAATAGCGTTTACAGTGCTAGTGGTCCACGTACTGCCTCCATCGGTACTGATAGACAAACCAGCGCTCTGAGTTGCTACATAAATTTTGCTACCAACAACACATACATCATAAGTTGAGTTATTGCCCAAACCATTAGCGGTTGTTATGTAGGTAAAACTGCCTCCCCCATTAGTGCTGATAGCTAACCCATCTGCTGAAGTGGCAGCATAAACATTGTCGCCAGATGCAAAAACAGCTCTACATGTTTTGTTAGGAAGCACGACAGTAAAAGTATTACCACCATCAGTGCTCTTGCTTAATCCACCTAACGTAGCTGCATACAAAGTAGTACCTGTTAGATAAACATCAAATACGGTATTATCTGACAACCCCGAATTGGCAACCGTTCTAGCAGTAAATGAAGACCCATAATTGGTGCTTACGCCTACACCTCCACCAGAGGTGGCAGCATATACAGTACTACCATCTGAAACTACACCCCTTACAGTGCTGTTACCTAAACCATTAAGGATAGTTCTGTTTACAAAGGCATTGGGTATCTTTCCGTTCTGTGCCTTTGCTACAGATGCAAACAAAATCGATAGCAAGACTAGCGACTGCCAGCCTTTTCGCTGAAACCATTTGGACTTCTGTGTCCAGCTACTAGTACACTTATTAGTAGCTTTTTCTACTTTAACTGAGGCAATACTGGCATTGCCATCATTCACATTTTCCGTTTTATCGCTAAAACCGGATGGGTAAAAAACATTATTCATACTTATAATTTCGGCACGAACTTAGGTTTGGCTCCAAACTTTTTAGATGACGCTGTAAAATTCATCAAAGCAACTATAAACCCCATAGTATCTTCTACTAGTACCGCCATCGTGATGGCTGGGCGAATAGTAGGTGGCATATTAATGTCCCGATAGATTGATCTTGGCTACTGTTTGTATCATTGCTAAAATAAAGAAGGTACTGTTATTTTCTCAACCCACCTTACAGCTAAGTATTTTTATGTCTATTGTAGTCTTTGGTTTAAGGTTTCTAGGTCTGATTAGGGGGAGCTACAAATTTTCTTTTCTTCACTGGGGTACTCTTGTGTTTAGGTATTTCGCTGCTACTGCTTGACTTGGCTTACTGCATTGCACAATTTTGATGGCTAGATTATCCTGTCCTTCTTGGTGGTGGTCACCGCCTTTTGGATGTTCATAATGCTTACAATTTGCCTCCATTTTTTTGCTGCCTTTTTGGTATAGTTACTACCTGTACTAATCTTCTATTGGCAAATGAATCGATTTGTATGTATTTAGGCAAAAAAATCCTTGCTTGGCCTAGTCTCCAAACTACGTCACCCGTTGGCAAATCTCCCTATTTGTATATAGTTCAATAAAATCAACATATTATTCATCGCTCTACTTAGTCACAGCTAAAAATTTTGCCTGAAATTGCAATAGCAAAAAAGATATTCACTAGCCTAAACTATTGAATGATGCAATCAATTTCTATCAACATCATCAACCCAAAAGCCGAATAGCTGATACAAGATTTAGCAGATTTGGAGTGAATAACTATTGAATCAACCAGTTAGGAAAGCAGATTAGCCACCAATTTAGAAAAACTACGAGCCAATGCCATTACTGCACCTACGCTAGAAGAAATAACCGAAGAGCTAGAATTGGTGAGAACAAAGCGTTACTGAAATGAGAAAGACTAACATCATTATTGATACCAACCTTTGGATTAGTTTTTTAACTAGCAAAAACTTTTCGAAATTTGATAGACTGATTACAGAAAAAAACTGGGGGGGGGGCAGTCAAGAATTGCTCAAAGAATTTTTAGAAATAGCCCAACGACCAAGGTACAATCGTTTTTTTACGAATAATACTATCGACTTGGTTTGTGAAATCATCTTGGAGCATGGTTTTTTTGAAGTAAGCTCCTGTATTACTGCTTGTAGAGAGGAAAAAGACAGTTATTTATTAGCATTAGCACTTGATGGAAATGCAGTTTGCCTACTCACTGGTGATAACGATTTATTAGGTTTAAATAAAATAGGCAATACAATCATCACAACCATTGCGGCTTTTTTAGAATTGAACAATTAGCATAACATAAAGCAATCTTGAAAACCCGTACTTAACAAAGGCATTCTGCTCCAAATGGCATTGTGATGGGGTGCATAAAAGTTTTTCGCAGTTATTAGTAAAACCTCACTCCTACCCCGCTAGGGTCATTTTACCTTTGCGTTTTCCGTAGTTCCGTAGTTCCGTAGGCTACACCTATGGCTATCATATGTCACCCCGTTGGGGCTTTTTCATTTGGGTGATATCGTTTGATGGTTTGGACATATCGATATATTGGGGTTATTTCAGGAGAAAAACTATTTCATTAAGGTTTTGCAAAGATTTGCCGGGTGCTTAAAAGTTTTTCGCTCCCCTAATTTAAACCTCACCCCAACCCCTCTCCAAAAGAGAGGGAACTGGAATGTTTGCCTGGTATTGATTACAGGATATTTTTACACTTTGTTTATTTGGCGA